>CALHMM010000016.1 GCA_938034715.1 Minisyncoccota bacterium | reverse complement strand
CGCTAGAAAACGATCTTCTGGCATGTTTAGCTTCCTGCATAATGGGAATGCTCCATCATCACTTGAAGATGATGAAACATTTAAACGTGTCGATGACTCACTTAACAAAGGTCGTGATACAGGACTGTTTAGCGCTTATGTCAACGTGAACATGGCAGAATTTGTTCAGAGATCCGCAGGGGGTGATTCCAAAAGTTTCACGGATGAGTATGTCACGTATCCAGAGCGCTATATCGCAGGACTTTCACTGCATGTTGATGAAAATGGCATCGTCATCAATAGCGTTAATGAAGACGAAAGGTATTCAACTGAAAACATAGCCAACTCATCCATTAAGGATGGTCTCGTCACATCTGTACCACCGGTTCTCAATGAAAAATTTGCTGATGTTTATATCGAATATGACAATCTTCGTAGTCTGTACTATAGTTCAAAGAAAAATGGATTGACTGACGAAGGACGAACGAAAGTTGATGACCTGCGAAATGATGGAAAAGGGCTCATGGGCATAGACTTTGAAACAGATATCATTGATCAACTAGAAGGTGAGACTGCATTTGTCTTGTATGCTCGTGCTAATCAAGCCCCAGAAGCTGCGGTACTCGCACGCATTGCAGACCCAGAGCGAATGCGTATAACTATCGAGAATGTCATCAACACACTGAAAGTTAAATTTATCGGTGATACTACCTCTAAAGTATCTCGTTGTCAGGAACAAAATGAACAAATCCGTGCGCTACGCAATACGCCTCCTGAACCATCAGGTTTTACATTTCTTTTTGACCAAGAGGAGCAAGACTGTCAAGCCATCGAAAGTCTCGCGGAAAGTGTCCGTGAATCTGGTGTTGTTGCAACACAGACTGATGTTGGCACAATCTACTCGTACAAATACCCAGCCAATGAGGATATTTCATTTGATTTTGGTTTCAATGACAACATCATGATCTTTGGATCAAATTTTGCAACGATCCAGAGTATGCTTGGGAGTATGAGCGATGGGACCGTTACTACACTTGCTAGCGACGAAGAGTTCCAAGCAGCCTTTGCTACACTTGGATCTGAAGGGTATGCAATTAATCGTGTCAAATACCTTGGTCTTCTCAACTCCATAACGTATGCGTACGAGTACTACACAGCAAAGATTGAAGATCAATTTGGACAATTTACCGCTACTGAAGATTTGCCAGAAGAAGCTCGCATACGACGAGAGCAGAAAAAGCTAGAATCGCAAAAAAAGACTGATGATATCAAATTCCTGCTTGGCACGTATGCTCAGGTATTTGACACATCAGCATCAGTGCACATGATTGATGGCGCCACTATTTCTGGAGGATCTCGACTAGAAATTAAGTCATTGGCACCTGAGGATCTGGAGCGAGCCAATGCAATCCTTGATGGACTCTAAATTTTCTAGTTCTTTGTTAGTGTATCAATGTTCATTAAAATCAAATGTCTCAACCACAATTTTTACTATGTCCTCCGTATTCTAGGTGTACCTTTTTGTAGATTTTTGATCCCAGGTGTTGAGACTTGAACCACCTTATTAGGTGGGAACACTTTCACTCAAGAACTGAGGAGATGATAGGCTGTACTCTTTACAAAATAGAAATACATTTTTTGCATTGAACTCAAAATCTTTCGTGTATTTTCTATTTACTTGGGTCATATCAACTAGTAGCAAGTGTTTTATCTCCTTCGTATCTTTGACGGGAAGCGACTGATCTTGTGATCATTTATACTAATCTCACACTAACGCAAATGAGAACTTGAGTACCATTTATTTATCGGCGTAGGAAGAGATTTATGATGATCGTTGCGACGATGCTCAGAATGATTGAAGTAGCGAGTGGGAATGCAAAAGTGACATTACCCTTGCTCCACACGAAGTCTCCTGGTAGTTTGGTGATGCCAAATTTTGATAGGATGAAATAGATCAATCCTGCGCAGAAAATGAGACCTCCTGCAAACATCAGAATTTGTGCTATGTTGTTCATGCTTGTATTAACACATTGACTATTTATTGTATCCACAAGGGATAGCTGTCAGTGGGGAAGTATTTTCTCCTTGCGATGATATGGTGACTTCGCATGAGTAGCTAGGCAAGATCGGACCTGACGAAGTGATACGAACCTGCCAATTACTATCAACTTCTGAAACATCTGCGACCCACTTGAAATCAGATATCTCTACATCAACTGAATCGAGCTTTATACCTCCTTTTGCTAGATCTAGAAAACCTTTTTCAAGCTGAAAACACAGAGCATCAGTAGGGTTTTGCAACGGAATTTCTGGTGTATCACATGTAAAATTATCAAGATCTTTGACTGAAATGCTACTATCCTGTTTGTTTATAAACTTCTTACTTTGTGAATGTACAAGATTGCTATCGGGTAGTTGGCTATCTACACTTACCCCTAGAAACCAAAAACTAAATCCTACACAAGCTGTGACGAGTGCGAGGATAGCTATTGCAAAGTTTGAATTAATTCTATTTTTCATTTTCTTTTCAAAAATATTATGAGCTTAAAGTCTTGTAAATAATTTTACCACAGATCTTACTATTGATAGATCGATTTAGCTCTACAAAATGTTTTTTGTCGAATTTCCGTAATATTTGAATCGATGTTTTTTGCATTAGTGTTGGTACGAAGACTATTAGTATAGATCTTTATTGATATGTGGAATAAGAGCGAGGACTACAGCTTCTGTGTAGAAATCTGTACGAGTAACTACATCTTTTGTCAGTATCCCAACAGATCCATTAGACGTCTTTGAATTTCTGCGATTGAATACTATATCATCGGCCTCTCCTAATTCTTTGCCTTCGTCTACTAACTTGCTTATAGCTTGTGGCAAATAAAAAGTACTTGTTTTTGCTTTGCCGAAATTACTACTAGATGACACAATAACCCACGCGAAAACTTCATAAACATCTCCAACTTTTGTTAGACCTCCCTCAATTCCGACAAAGTAATCATGGTCTGGGAATTCTAGTTTAATGTGTTCAACCCTATTCATTGCACCAGTAAATGTTTGTTCATCTCCAATTGGTTGATCAGGCACGCCAGAAGGTGATGATGCTCCCATGTAATCGTACTCAACTTCTGGAAAGCACTTTGTAAATCCACTTTTTACAGAATCAATTTTGACGGGGTTCTTTGAGGCAATTACTACTTTTTTCATACTGTGATTTCAAGATTTGCAAATAATTTGTCCTACGATATATTCTCATGCTGTTGTGGATACCATGCAGGCGTACATGCAACACAAATTGAGCATGTGCCATCCCAGTAGTATTTTTCTCCTTTTTCTATCATTACTGTGTCGCCCTGTGCTAAGTCATATTTACCACCAACTTCGATGTAGATACTTATTTCACCAGAAATAATGTAGACCATTTCTACGCATTGTTTGTTTGTGGCATATCCTTTTTCAGGATATCGCCCGGAGACTTCAATGCTTGCGATATTTATATCAGGATGTCCCAACTCGTATTCATAAGCTGTACATGTTTGTGCATTTTTATGGGATACAGCTTGATCCTTTCGCACAATTTTCATACGTATACTTTATTTTTTTACATATTCAAACCTTGGAACCGTCTTGCCATTGACTTGCACATTCTCTTCAAACATTTTTCGTGGTCGTACCCACATTGCATCTTTTTCGAATTTTTCTAAATTAGGCTCAAGTTCATAGAGTGGTTTGTAGACTACCACCTCTTCAAGTGTTTCACTGTGAATTGCTGTACCTATCACTTCGTATTGCTTACCTTTGTAGTGTCTGTATTTTCCTTTTTCCATACTACTTATTTTTTACTTCCACATGCTGAATTTTGCCATTATGAACTACTACGCATTCTAAGCCCTCTTTGATAATTTTTCGATGCTCATATGTCTTATCCTACCACAAGTACAATACACTACGAGGTGTAGTGTTTAAGTGACGTGTGATCCCAAGTATTACAACTTGGAACACTTTCATAGCAGAATTGCAGAAGTGGCAGACAGTCTTTACAAGCTAAAACAGCAAAATATACAGTCCAAAAAGAATCAGCGCAGTACCCGAAAGTCTATTTACCAAAATCATTGGAAATGATTTCACATTTTTGTGGAAATAATTCACTGAACCACTCAATAACAACCACCACAAAGCAGATCCTAGAAAAACCCCACTCACAAGAATAACTGCTAAAACGTGATTTGATGTAGTAATCTCTAGTCCAGCAAAGATGGCTAAAAATGAGACAATAGTAATTGGATTTGTTAGTGTCAGAAAAAATGTTGAAATGTAATCCTTGGCTAAATTATGAGATGTTTTTCCAATTGCTTGACTTTTTTGCATGAAAGCACGAATACCTAAATATATAATGAATAGTCCCCCGATCACTTTAAGTACATCCTGATAATCCACAAGAAAGTCAGAAATTACCACAACCCCAAATCCAGCAATAGCGCCATATACTGCATCTGCTGTCGCTGCGCCTAATCCTACTAGCAACCCTGAACGAAATCCATTCTCAACAGTTTTTTGAATACACAAAACACCAATCACACCCACTGGCGCAGCAATAGCAAATCCGATTATAACTCCTTGTATGAATACTTCCATATTGAAAGTCTAGCACAAACACAAAAACACTGCGAAACGCAGTGTTTAAGTGACGTGTGAACCCACAGCATGGCTTTCCGAACTTTGTTTTCAGCGGAAATATATCCAAGCAAGCATCCAGAGTTTGGAAATGGTGGTACAGTTGTGATCCCACGTATTGCAACTTGGAACACTTTTATAGCAGAGTTACGTAAATTGCAGACAGTTTTAAGCGACTTCGAGCAAACAAAAAGCCCTGCATAACGACTTTTCGTTTACAGGGCGTTTGATATTTCATGCAGACCCAATGTCTTGCTAATGCGCTAAGCAATCATCCTCGGGCATGAAGTCTGTGTTTTGAACTGCCCACAGTTCAAGACCAAGTTTGACATGCTCTTCTCCCA
>CALHMM010000015.1 GCA_938034715.1 Minisyncoccota bacterium | reverse complement strand
GTAGTAATCATTCAAGAGGTTGGCAGTGATTGTCCCGTATTGATTTCACATCATGGAACTGTAGGAGGTGATAGTTACACAATGTTCCCTGCAAGTGACCAGTGGTATGGTGTTGGGTCTGGGTCATTTAATGTCGGAGTGCTAGAGGATGCAACAAATGTTACAGTATACAAAAGTAATGGCACAACCGTTGGGCCCATACTATACAATCGAGGAGAGGGATTTGCAATCAATGATGCAGGATCACAAGGCTCAGAAGTAGCACATCGTGTTGTGGCAGATAGACCAGTCGGCGTCCAAGCACGAGGAGATGGCGATGGCGGAGACGCAGTCACATTCCTTCCTGTTTCGGAAATGGGATATAGATACTACATCCCTGATGTCTCACAATACGTTGCTATTGCAACCGTCGCAGGTGCGACAACGACTGTTGACCTTTATCACGATGGCTCACTATGCGGAGTCGGAGCCCCAGATGATACGATGACAGTCGTTGCCAACGGAGAATTTCCAGGGAAAGTATACTTTGGGTCGACGACAAATGGAGACAATATACCAGCTGGCGCATGCGTCGTAGCAAGTAATCCAGTCTATGCGTACAATGAATTCAACACCCTAAGCGACGAGCATAATCTCTGGAATGAGAAGCAAAATCGTCAATATATCACACCTGAACCAACATACGTCGTAGGAGCGCAAGAAACAGGGATGTGGTCAATAGACGGTACAAATAACTGGATCTACCGTATACCTGTAACTGTTACAAATAATGCAACCACGGGGATAGATGAGTATCAAGTATCGATCGATCTCGGCGCAGATGTCGCTACTCTCTTTGGTAATACACAGGCTGATGGTGGAGATATACGGCTCGCTGGTTCGATTGGAGACGGAACTGATAATCTAGTCTATGCGCTCGAGTCATTTGACTCTTCCACAAGTTCAGGAGTGCTTTGGGGAAAAACGCCATCAATCCCTGCTGCAGGTAGTACAGTCATGTACATTTACTACAGTCCGATAGGGGTAGACATTGCCGCCACAGGCCCTTTGCTGTGGCTCGATGCACAAGACAGCGCAACTATTACACACACCGCAGGCAATATCAGTAACTGGAATGATAAATCAGGCAACGCAAATCATCTCGCCCAGGCAACGCTAGCCGACCAGCCAGCATTAGTAATCGATAGTACAAAACAAGTAGTTGCATTTAATGGAAGTCACATGGTAGATCCAACAGGGCTGTGGACTGGATTAACGCATACTGACACATACGTTTTCAGTGCTTTCAGGAATCTAGTTCTGCCTGAAGACGGTATTCTTTTTGGAGAGAGGATTGTAGGTGGACGCTATGAAGCAGGCGCTCCACAAAACACTGACATATTCTATCAACCAAATCGCAATTCACAAGGGAGTATTACAGGGCTCTATGGTGGTGACATAACAGATTATCACACGATGCGCTTTGAAGCGCATGACGCAGGAACGCGCACAGTCATACGCGATAGTGTAACCGTGCTGGCCACAGATATCGGTGGTAATGATTTCAAAGGTCAAAATAGACCTTTCAGCATAGGTGGTCGCGATGACGGGTCTCTCGAGCAATCTGTAAATATGGGTGAGTTGATCGTTTTTTCAGGATTATTAACACCAGCCCAAATAACAAGTATCGAAAGCTACCTCAGTCAAAAGTGGGTCACGGGTCCTACCACGTCACTAGTAACAACCGCAGACTATGATGCGCTCTGGCATACAGCCGTGCCCATGCCAAACTTCTATGTCGTCGATGAGATTGCTGCAACAGTTGGCTCGATGCAGATCATATCATTTACCGATGGTAATACAATTGAAGTCAATGCGACACCTTTGGTTGTCAACGAAGGAGAAATAGCGACAATGCCTGTTGGATCTGGTATCGACCAAGGTGACGTATATAGCGCTACTGGTCCACTACAGATCGGCTTTGACAGTGACGCAACAGATACTGCACTTCCAATTAGTTACGCAGCAAAGGAATTTATAATGCGTGTCGGACGTAACGCCGACGTTTTCAGTATCTACGCACCCTTTGCGCAAGCATCAGTGCAAATTCAAGAAAGTTCAGCAGCAGGTTTTACCACACTCCAAACCGTAGTAGTCCCAGCTGGATCCGCTCTTACAGTAACGCAAAATATTACCAATGGTCGTGTCGTAAAGCTCCTTGCCGACGAGCCAATTCTTGCATTTCATAGAAACGACACAAGTGATTCAAAGATCCTTTATCCGCCAGAGCAAGCACTAGTAGAATCTACGGGAAAATATGAAATCTACGGTGTAGCAGCGAATGCATTACAGCTCGCAGCAGCAGTCGCAACAACTGTAGATATATATAGAAGTGATGGCACAAGTAGTCTTGGCGTAGTTTTAGACGATACGACAAACTTTGGATACACAGAACCAGGAGGTGGAGGTATCCAAGGAACTGCTCGCGGCTATCATATCGTTTCTGACGATCCAATAGCAGCAAGTAGCTATGCGGACAGCGATGGGAGTGAATCGGTGAGCTTTGTGTCACACAAAGAATTTTCTGATGAATATATACTTTCCAACCCAGCACAGTACATGAGCGTCGTCACACGTGATGCTGGCACTGAGTGTCGCGTTTATGACGAGACAGGAGTATCCGTCACTACTGGTCCGGCAACGATGGATAACGTTCCACCACAAGTAGCTGGTGGACAAAATCTTCCATTTGTAAATCGTGTCCATATTGGAGGTGATGACACAGCCGACGGAGCGTATTTTGATGCTGGATTTCGACTTGAATGTGATGATCCAGTGTACGCATACTTTGAGCATCATTTGAGCGCAGCAATCTCTGATGAGACGTCATGGCTTACGTGGCCACAAGCTCGTACACGCAATCAGGTAGAGCCATTTATTGGTGACATTGATGTGTCTATCGAAGAGGGGTTGTACTACGAAAGTGGATTCTCAGGTGCTACGCCAGTAGCGACAGCCCAATACATCTTTGACACTAGTGGAGATCCCCATGGAGTGCATACCTATTGGCATGAAATCTCCTGGGATGAGATCATTACTGATCGCGGAGCATTAAATAGCGTCCAACAAGTAAAAATCGAAACTGCATATGCTGATGGTCCAACGTGTGCTACAGCGTCGTATTCTAGTTTCACTGAAGTCACTAACACAACAATACTTACCACGACAACAGATACCACACAACCATTTCACGATGTAATATCAAATACAAAGAAAGCTTTAATAGGAGAACAAGCCAATGATCACGATTGTCTCAAAATTCAGCTAACACTTTCCACTGGTGATCCCGCGCTGACCCCAAAAATATCCGAGTTTACACTGGGATACTCCGTACCAGAACTCCTCGAAGGTCAACTGGATACTCCGCAGATAAATGTAGTAGGCACAGTGGGGGTTGTGGATCACAAATACAGAATCGGCAAGGTCATAACGGACGATCCAGGGTTAATAAATTCTCAAGCACATCTATCATTTCGAAGCGTAAGCTCAGGAGCACCGTTTACTACGGCAGACTTCGAATTTCTGGAATTGTCGAGCGACACTGTAAACACTCAATTCACATTTCCACCATTTCCTGCTGCACCACTAGATGCAGCAACGGTCTCACCACTAGACGCTAGTAATCAGCTAGGTATTTATTACATAGGTCAACGAACTTCAGGCACCAACGAGCAAATCAATATGACCTTCAACCTCGATATAGAAGGAGTAGGTGGGCCAGTCATAACCAGAGACTTCATACTAGAAGTGGAGGGCTAATAAAAATTTAATCTTTGCGTGAAGTAAGATACAATATTGTTATGAGATTATTTACAAAAAAAAAGGAATCAGTAGAACAACAAGAGACTGGAGTAGGAGTGGACGGACCATTGATCTGTGATGTTCATGGCGTTCATGGAATATTTTCTGAGGAGAAATTTTTCCGAGGTATTTTGAAAGTTAGTTGCTATCTACTGGTACTTCGCTTGGCCTACACCTTCGCAATTGCAGCGTATCTAGGAGAATCGTGGAATATACGTTTCGCCTATGGCTGGCTACCGATTATGGGCTTTAACAGTCCGCCAGAAGTGTTCGCTGACTTAAATTCATATGCTTTGCTTGCGATGGCTAGTACAGAATTTATCATATTTCTGAGAATACTCTTTCAAAGACGGCATCACATTCACTATCAATTCTGGGCATGGTATGCCGGCATCATGATGACAGTGGTGCAGTACGCCTCGCTTTTGTATCTCAGCTCAAAGTTACAATTTGGAATCAATGACAATCTATGGCTACCACTAGGTGGATTTGCAGTGATCTCCACAGCACTCGTGTATCTTTTCAAAAGACGCGTATACTTGCATGCAGAGGAGTTCACGCTCGCAAAAGATGAGTCGTCAAAGTAAAAAAGTGAAAAACTTTCCAATCTATGCGATAATAGTTGTATTCTTATCAAAGTCACCTAATGATCGATATAATAAATCCTAACGACAAAATATATGGCACTCATAACTCTCAGACAACTCCTCGACGATGCTGCAAAACATTCTTACGCTGTCCCAGCTTTTAACGTAAATAATCTCGAACAAGTACAGGCCGTTATGGAGGCGGCTGATCAAGTAGATGCACCAGTCATCATGTCAGCATCTTCTGGAGCACGCAGCTATGCAGGCGATCACATGCTGATCGGGTTAATGAATGCTGCGATCAAGTCATACCCACATATTCCTGTATGTCTACATCAAGATCATGGACTCTCACCAGAGATGTGCATCAGTGGAATCGACCTAGGATTCTCTAGTGCAATGATGGATGGGTCTTTGATGCCGGATCATAAAACACCTTCTACTTATCAATACAACGTAGACGTCACATCACAAGTGGCAAAATACGCGCATGAAGCAGGTGCAAGCACAGAAGGAGAGATAGGGGTACTAGGGTCGCTAGAAACGCTTGTAGCAGGCAAAGAAGACGGTGTAGGTGCAGAGGGAGAACTGACGCAAGAGATGCTCCTAACAAGTGTCGAGCAGGCAACAGATTTTGCACAAAAAACAGGCGTAGACGCGCTAGCAATCGCTATAGGGACCTCGCACGGAGCATACAAATTTACAAAGCCGCCTACAGGGAAAGTACTACGCATCGACCGCCTCAAAGAAATTAATGCAGCAATCCCAGATGTGCACCTCGTAATGCATGGTTCTTCGAGCGTTCCACAAGACTGGCTCAAAATCATCAACGAAAACGGTGGATCCATGCCACAAACCTATGGTGTGCCGATTGAAGAAATTCAAGAAGGTATTAAGCATGGTGTAAGAAAAGTGAATGTTGACACCGACCTTCGCATGGCCTCCACAGGAGCTGTCAGGCAGTACTTCGTTCAAAATCCTGAACAGTTCGATCCGCGCAAGTATCTCGCCGCAGCGCGGACAGCGATGAAAGACATCTGTATCGCCAGGTACGAGGCTTTCGGGACTGCTGGAAAAGCACAAGGCATTGGAGAGGTGAAATCACTGGAACAAATGCAATCATTTTACACAGAGAGTAAATAATTCACAATTGTGAGTAGAAATCTATGGATTCTCAAGAACTAGAAAAGAGACTAGACGCACAAGATAAAGCAATCGCAAGTATCGGTCACGACATCCACCGCATTAAACAGTTTTTCCTTTGGACAATTATCGGATCCGTCGTAACTTTTGTAGTACCACTTATTGCAGCAGCCGTCATCGTGCCAATCGTTGTGCGTAAATACCTAGACTCTTTTGGTGGGATACTATAAAACACGCAAAAATACGCAAAACTGCTCATCATGTTGCGTCTCAACTTTTAAAGAGTAAATAAAACAAACCAAATGCAAAGTTATCCAGTGTCACCGCATTGATTTTTAGGTCCTGGTAGATTACAATGATAATATTAGCAATCGAATTTTTTAGACTGGTAGTGTTGTAGCTTTGTAAAGCCAAAAATTCAAAAAAAAGGATCGTAAAAGATTCAAAAAAACGAAATGCAAAATAACTTCCGTGGCTTAGGTGTTTCTATTGTAAACAACAATGTTTATAGCTTTGTTGCCGATAGAAATAACCCTGGTGACACATTTATTATCCAAGGGAGCAGTGATGGACACACATTCACGATACTTTCAACAACTGCTCGTATCAGTAGCGTCAATTTGCCGCTAGATGTACTCGAATCTTGTAGTAATTTTCATGTATCGCAACATGATGATTATTTTTATCTGACATACCTTGTACGTAAAAAACACTCCCAGAAGCTGGTATGCGCACAATCCAGGGACATGGTCGCCTGGGAAAAAATCGCAGTAGTCAGTGAAGATTGTTCAAGCGGTAAAATAATCCCGGACTACACCTTCAAAGACCATTTGATGATGTATGGTGGTGGAAAAGCGCTAACCCTACACGCGACCAATACATTTACGCGCTGGTACTGCGAAAACGAGAACCTCCTTGCAACCAAACCAGATAAAACGCTGCAGTACACTGTTGCAGACGTAAAAGTCATCAAGGAGGGTATTTTTGTCACATACTATGAAGTGACTGTAGATAAGGATGACAAGAAAAATACATCCCCAGAAGGTGCCGATCGCTACGTACTCAAGGCAGTACTTTTCGACAAGAAAAACCCAGCAAAAATCATCTGGAAATCAAAAGGTGCAATTCACGACGTCCAAGACAGTGATGGAACTCTGGCGCATCCCTTTGCGATGGTCACGCTCGATGACGAGTTTGTCTCATATTGGCAAGGAATTGGTGGATCTCTTTTCCTTTTTGCGCAACAGTTCAAGAAAACCACGTTAGAAGCAGCCAAGGAGGAATCCACAACAAAGTGGAAAAAAGAAGACTATCCGGTACTAGACCGCGTTCCAGAGAATCCTATAATGGCACCCAAGCCGCATCACGCCTGGGAAATGAAAGCAGCTTTCAATCCAGCGGCGATATTTGTTGATGGAGTATTCCATATTCTTTATCGAGCAATAGGCGAAAATGATGTCTCAGTACTTGGGTATGCTCAAAGCGAAGACGGCATAAATATTTCCAAGCGACTCATGCATCCCGCCTACGTGCCTCGTGAAATATTTGAAGGATCTCTGACACCTCAGACAAAAGTCGATCACAAAAACTGGTCACCCTACATGTCAGGTGGCGGTGCCTGGGGTGGTTGCGAAGATCCAAGGCTTAATCGTATGGACGATCGTATCTACCTAACATACGTGGCTTATAACGGCTGGCAGCCACCACGACTAGCCATGTCATGGATTACGATCGAAGACTTCCTTGCACATAAATGGAACTGGTCTAAACCTGTGCTCATCTCCCCGCCTGGAGTAGTGTCTAAGAGTGGATCAATGCTACCTGAGAAGGTTGATGGGCATTACGTCTTTTTCCATAGAGTTTTCCCTGATATTCACATCGATTTCATTGATGATTTAAACAGATTCGATGGAAAATCATTCTTCCTCAAGTGTGAAAAGTCAATCAAGGTCAGGGAAAATGAGTGGGATGCTGGTAAATTCTCCATGGGCGCGCCTCCGATGAAGACAAAAGACGGATGGCTTGTTATTTACAGTGCTGTATCAGGTAGACAGGAGTGGGAGGGAAGCGACCTGCGTTACAAGATCGGCGCAATGCTTCTGGATTTGAAAGATCCGACAAAAGTCATCTACCGATGTAACCAAGCAATTCTTGAGCCCGAAGCACATTACGAAAACGACGGGGCAAAATACGGTATCATATATCCATGCGGTGCAGTAATTCAAAAAAACAAGCTCTTCGTTTACTACGGAGGTTCGGACGAGTTCACCTGTGTCGCAACAGCCAACCTCGATCATTTCCTCGACAAACTCAAAGCAACAGGAGCCGTGGAAGGCACCGCTAAGGATCCGGTAGTATAATTCGCTGCAACCGCTTAAAACAAAAATATGTACACGAAACGATTTCCAAACAATCCAATCCTCGGTCCCGACAAAGATAACGACTGGGAAGCGCAAGCTGTGTTTAATGGGTGTCCAGTCAAGGATGATGATGGAAATTATCACCTTGTCTATCGAGCGCAATCCTATGAAAAAATTCACAACGGTGTCCGGATGGAAGTTTCGACCATTGGTCACACCATGAGCGACGATCCAAAATCCTTCAACGGAGAGCGCACTCAGCTCATATACCCTGAACATGATTGGGAAGCATTTGGGTGCGAAGATCCGCGTGTGACAAAAATTGGCGACACATATTATATTATCTACACTGCACTTAGTGACTACCCACACTCACCATCAGGGATAAAGCTCGGCGTTGCCCTTACTAAGGATTTCAAAACAATCGATGCAAAATACCAAGTCACTCATTTCAACTCGAAAGCAATGGCTCTGTTTTCTGAGAAAATAGACGGAAAGTATTGGGCAATTCTCACAATGAATACTGATACTCCTCCTGTACGTATCGCAGTAGCCTCTTTTGATAACATAGAACAACTATGGGATAAAAAGTACTGGGATAAGTGGCAAGAGAACATTGACGCTCACACAATTCACTTGCAGCGCTCACTAGAAGATCACATTGAGATTGGCGCGCCGCCAGTCAAGACAGATCAAGGATGGATCTTGCTCTACGCGTACATCAGAGGCTATGGCACAGATCACCCAGTCTTTGGTATTGATGCTGCTTTACTAAAATCTGACAATCCGCGACGTGTCATCGGTCGGACATCGAAGCCACTCACCACTCCACAAGAAAACTACGAACTTCACGGAATGTTTCCAAACATTATCTTTCCTTCAGGCGCTCTTTTAGAGGAGGATACTTTGCGACTGTACTACGGCGCAGCTGACTGCAGTGTGGCAATCGTAGACTTTTCAGCCAAAGAGTTGCTAGAAAGAGTGAGACATAGAAAATGCGAGGATTTCGTTGGTGATGATGCAAAGCCTGTTCAGCTAGAAAGATTTGAAGGAAACCCAATCATTGAACCAAACCCTGCCCACAAGTGGGAAGAGAAGTACACGCTTAATCCAACGGCAATTAGG
Organism: Minisyncoccota bacterium; assembly: GCA_938034715.1. Classification (GTDB taxonomy): domain Bacteria; phylum Patescibacteriota; class Minisyncoccia; order Moranbacterales; genus JAHDCW01. The sequence continues at coordinate 2,072 of CALHMM010000015.1, read as the reverse complement.
TTTGAAGATAAAACATATATCCTCTATAGAGCCCAAGATGATGACGATACGTCATACGTAGCTCTCGCAGTTGCTCCCGATGGCTTTCACATTGAGGAAAAATTTGACCAGCCAATTTACTCACCTCGAGTCCCAGAGGAGGTACGTCATGAGCCAGGATTTTCAGGTTGTGAGGATGCTCGAATCACGCGGATGACAGTAGACGGAAACGACAGATTCTATATGTGTTACACCGCCTATAACGGACATGACCACGCGCGCGTAGCCTTTACTTCTATCAGTGCAGATGACTTCCGCGCTAGAAACTGGCAAGCATGGACTCTACCGCAGATCATTTCACAGCCAGACGAATTCGATAAAAACTCTTGCCTTGTAGAAGAGAAAATAAACGATAAATTCCTTTTCTTCCACCGACTGCGTAATGATATCTGGATTGACTCAGTTGACTCATTGGACTTTGAAAAAGACAGCGATGGAAATGTACGAAACTACTTGCGAGGTAAGATCCTGATGAGTCCTCGTAAGGAGACGTGGGACAGTGTACGCATAGGGATCGCAGGACCACCAATCAAAATCGACACAGGAGAATGGGTGTTGATCTATCATGCAATCTCAGAGTATGACGGAATGTATCGCCTAGGCGCAGCTCTACTAGATCTCGAAAAAGGCGAGGTCGTCTCGAGACTACCGTATCCAATTCTGACGCCAGAGGCAGATTATGAACATGAAGGCCTCAGACCAGGAACAGTATTCTCATGTGGGCAAGTAATTATCGATGATATGCTCTTCGTTTACTACGGAGGAGCGGACCAAGTAACGTGTGCCGCTAGCATGGACTTCTCTTGCCTAGTTGACGCACTACAAGAAAACAAAGACTAGATATAACGACCAAGATAAAGTGACACTTACTGAGGATAAACTTTACAAGTCCCCATTTGTGCGCTATGATCAGTTTATAGATAGGAGCGAAAGTGCCGCTAGCGGTACTTTTTCTTTGGTGGAATCAACCATAGTTCCTATCAATTTAATTACACAATCACCAAGGGGGTACACAGTACTACCAGAAAAAATTTCCTTCTAAAGAGGTGCGCTCAGATTCTAGTGCTACCTAGGGAAAAGTGAATTATTATCATACATATGGAAATCAGAAATGTTGCCATCATCGCGCACGTTGATCATGGCAAGACAACGATCACTGACGCAATCATGAACCAAACAGGCGCTGCAACTGCAGATGCTAGTATGGACAGTAATGACCTTGAAAAAGAACGTGGCATAACAATCTACGCAAAAAATACTTCAGTTCGCTACAAAGAAACAAAGGTGAACATCGTTGACACACCAGGACATGCTGATTTTGGATCAGAGGTGGAGCGAGTTCTGCGATCAATCGATAGTGTCATGCTTGTTGTCGACGCCCAAGAAGGTCCGATGCCGCAGACACGTTTCGTTCTTAAGAAGTCCCTGGAGCTTGGGCACAAGCCAATGGTCGTCATTAACAAGATCGACAAGCCAGCAGCGAGGCTTGGTGAAGTGGAGGAAGAAATTTATGAGCTCTTCCTTGATCTTGGTGCGACTGACGAGCAACTCAATTTCCCGACAGTCTATGCCATTGGTCGTGATGGTATTGCAAAGAATAAACCAGAAGACGATAGTGACTCTATGACACCTCTACTTGATGCAATCCTCGCTCACGTAGAACCAGCCAAAAACGACACAGATGCGCCACTCCGCCTACAGCCATTTTCTCTTGCGTACGATAACTTTCTTGGGCGTCTCGCTGTAGCGCGCGTCTATGAGGGAGTTCTCAAGGAAGGACCAGTCCACATCAAAACGCCTGAAGGAGAAGTGAGAAACGCCAAAGTAATCAAGATTTTTACATTTGAAGGTGTACAGCGAGAAGAAGTCAAAGAAGCGCAAGCAGGTGACATCGTTATGTTTGCAGGTATAGACGACATTGACATCGGAGAAACAGTTTGCGTTGATCCACAAGCACAACCGCTTCCAGCAATTACTGTAGACGAGCCAACAATATCTCTGACGTTCCTCGTGAATGACTCACCATTTGCAGG
>CALHMM010000014.1 GCA_938034715.1 Minisyncoccota bacterium | reverse complement strand
AGTTTTGATCTCTTCGAAAGAGGTGATGAGATCTCTATCATCGGCAACAAGATTTTTCTTATCAAAGTTTACAAGTGAGAAATCCTCAGTATTACTGTAAATAAAACGTGAAATATTCCATAATTTGTTGGCAAATTTCTTGTAAGCACCTACTTTCTGTGGATCGAGGTTCATATCCGTGCCAGGCGTGTTGCCGACAGTTAGACCCATGCGCAATGCATCAGTGCCGTAGATCTCAGAAATTTCTGATGGGGCAGTGACGTTGCCCTTTGATTTTGACATCTTGAGGCCTTTTTTATCACGTACAAGTCCATGAAGGTAGACATCCTTGAACGGCACATCATCAGTTACGTACAAGCCGAGCATAATCATGCGTAGCACCCAAAACATGAGAATATCAGACCCTGTCTCCATAACGCTTGTCGGGTAGAAATCTTTAAAGTCCTTGCTGCCTTCGCTGTATCCTAGTGTAATAAATGGCCACTGTCCAGATGAAAACCACGTATCAAATGTATCAGGGTCGGAAATTACTTCGCCGTCACATTTTGTGCACGATGAGATTGCATCCTCCAGGTCGACCATACCATGATCACAAGAAGTACAGATCTTTGCAGGGATCGGGATGCCCCAAGCAATCTGGCGTGAAATATTCCAGTCTTCAATGTTTGAAAGCCAATGTATGGCAATTTTTTTGTGTTGTGATGTTACGAAATGAACATCGTCGTTGCTAATTGCATCGAGGGCTTTTTGCGCGAGAGGTTTCATAGTGATAAACCACTGTTGCTTGAGCTGTGGCTCCAATTCGCGACTGCATTTGTAGCACGTAGGAACAGTATGTTCGTATTTCTCATCGATTTTTACGAGGAGACCTTTTTCTTCCAGCTTGGCTACGATCAGGGCACGCGCTTCAGTGATTGACTTACCTTCAAACTCATCTGCAATAGGCAAGAGCTTCCCACGCTCATCAATGATCTGTTCATAATCAAGATCATGTCTTTTGGCGATATCATAGTCTATCGCACTATGCCATGGTGTAATCGTCATTACGCCGCTACCCATTTCGGGATCACCAGCCTCATCTTTGATCACTGTTGCTGTGATCGGGCCGTTGATCCACTCGAGTTCAATTTCTTGGCCATGTGTATACTCACTATAGCGCTCATCATCTGGATGCATCACCACATACTTGTCTCCAAACTTTGTCTCAGGCCGCGCAGTACCGATCACAAAAGGTCCGTACTGGAAGTAATAAAATTTATCGGTGCGCTCATCGTGTTCGATCTCAAGGTTGGAAAAAGCTGTCTGATGTTTGGGGCACCAATTCACGCTACGAAGTCCACGATAAAGAAGGCTGTCTTTCTCTAGCTTTGCAAAAGTAGCATTGACCGTCTTGATCACGCGATCATCGAGGGTAAAGAGTTGGCGAGACCAATCACATGATGCACCGAGCTCACGAATTTGACCTTCCATGAATGATTTATTTTCCATTGTGAAAGCCAAGATTTCCTCGTAGAGCTCTTCGCGCGAGAGTTCAAAACGAGAGCGACCCTCTTTCTGGAGTTTTTTCTCATAGACAACCTGTGTTTCAAACCCTGCATGATCTGCACCTGGCTGCCAGAGTGTCTTCTTTCCATTCATGCGGTTAAATCTGATCAAAATATCCTGAAGCGTCACAAAAAGAGCGTGCCCGGCATGAAGTGACCCATTGGCATTTGGTGGGGGCATGATGATCGAATAATTCTCTTTCCGAGTAGCTAGATCTGGAAGATTGTCAGGGTTGAAATACCCAGACTCTTCCCATAGTCCGTAAATGTCTTTTTCGACAGCCTGCGGATCGTAGGGTTTGGTATATTTCTCGTTAAGTGGCATAGTGGTGATCTATCAGGTCAATAATAATAGTAGTATAGCGACAAAAGACCATAAACTCAAGGCAACATTGACGAAATATACTGATCATACTAGGGTAAAGACAGGAGTGCAAAATATTTCCTAGTACCATATTTACCGTAATGTCAGGAGGCTTTTCATGTCAGTATATTTCAAGCTCTCGTTAGTGGGAGGTGGATTAATTGTAGTTGTGGTAGGAGGATTACTTGCAAGGCGACTATACACGCATCAGCAGCTAAAAGTCCAGGCGCGCAAAGATCGCTACGAAAAAGTGCAAAGGCTTAGGCAAGAGCTAAATGAAGTAAAGACGCAACGAGAGAGTTGGCTCAACCAAGTCGGGGCTTTCTGGGGGAAGATGAGCGGGAAAAAATTCACACAAAGACAAAAAACGCGGCGTGAGGATCTAAGGCAACAAGGCTTGGGATTCGTAGAAAAAGAAATTTCACTGAGAAAGAGTCTCGGTGAAATGGAAGACGAGGAAAGCCAACTAGTTCTCCTAGATTCGTTGAGGGCGATACGTGATGACCTTGCTGATCATTACCAGCACACGTGGCTACAAAATTTCTTCAAAGACAACTGACGGCAATAGTCAAAAACATAGAACTGCACACAAAAGCAAAGAATTTTGCAAAAGGCGCACAGAAATGAACTGTGCGCCTAAATATTATTTTATTGCCACTATATTTATACAATGATCTATAAATCAATCATGTGCTATCGCATTGCTTCTACAGGATTTGTCTTTGCTGCAATCTTTGCAGGGTACACACCAAAGAGGATACCGGCGGCACAGGAAAAACCAGCAGACAAAAGTACAGCCTTCAGGGGAATGCGGAAGCTATCTACATAACCTTCATTCACAGAGTATGTGCCAGCAACCCATAAAAGCACTGCAGCTAGAGCGATTCCGATAATTGCCGCAAATAACGCGATCACGATAGACTCAATCAGAAACTGTGAAAGGATATCTTCCTCACGACTACCGACAGCTTTGCGTAAACCGATCTCGCTGCGTCTTTCTTCTACACTCATAAGCATCATGTTCATAATGCCTACGCCGCCAACGATAATTGATACCGATGCAAGTGCGGTGAGTAGGAGGGAGACGACACCGACGATATTTCCGAGGATGTTTTGTGCCTGCTCTGTGGAAGTAACCATGAAGTCATCTTGACCAGGTCCATTGCTATTATGTCTAATGCGTAGCAGACTTGTAGCGTCACCTACAGCTGCATCTACAGTATCGTCATCGGTTGCCTTGATCGTGATGTATTGGACATGATCGGTGCCGAGGATTTCTGATGTCAGAGCAGTATAAGGGATATAGGCAAGATCGTCGTAATTAAAGCCAAACAGTGACCCACGTTCCTTTATGGTTCCGATGATGCGATACGTGACCCCTTTGACGCGAACACGTTTGCCAACTGGATTGAGAGCACCAAAGAGATCGCGAGAGAGATTGGAGCCAATAACTAATACGTGAGATTTACCAATTGACTCTGACTCCGTAAAAAACCTTCCTCGATCAATCTCTAGTCCTCCATCAACACGCGGAGCATTGGCGTCAGATCCCAGAAGGATAGCCTGTTTGCTTTCTCCATCGCTGACCATACGGGCCTGTCCAATAACACCAACGGTACTTACAGAAACATTGGGTAGTTTCTCAAGTGCGCGAGCATCGTCAGCTGTAAGGGTAGTGATTTGGGCACGACTCGAAGCATCGCCAATGTTAATCGATAAATCTTCAGATGGTACTTTCGTTTCGATTTGAATACTATCAGTACCAAAAGCACTCAGCTGGTTCTGAATGTAGAGGTCTACATTATCACCGAGAGTTATAACGATCATGATTGCCAGCACACTAACGATAATACCTAGGAGAGAAAGAAGAGTACGTCCAAAATCATCCAAAAGTGACTTGGCAGCAATGAGGAATATTCTTATGTAGTAGAGAAAGTTCATAGAAAAGATTATTCGTAACGTAGGGCCTCCATGGGTGATACTCGTGTCGCCTTGATTGCAGGGTAGATACCAAACACGATGCCGATCACTCCAGCGATAGCAAAAGCCAAGACGTACACATCGATTTCATTACTGACATGCCAATTGATGCCATTTTGCACCGCAACAATCCCTACGACTTGAGTGATGCCATATCCGATCAGGCTACCGACGGCGCCACCCATAATCGAGATAGTAATACTCTCCACAAGGAACTGCAATGCGATATCACGAGATCGAGCACCCAAGGCAACACGCAGACCGATCTCACGTACACGCTTGTTTAGCGTGATAAGCATCATGTTCATGATACCGATTCCACCAACGACCAAGGCAATGCTTGCTACTGTCACTAAGAAATACTTCATAACGTTGGTAATCTTGGAAAGTATCTCGATGGCGGCAGCGATGTTGCGCACAGAGAAATCACCTTCTTCATCTTGTGGGATGCCGTGTCGAGACTTCAGTAGAGAGCGTATTGCATCCTCCGTTTCTGCAATTTTTGACTCGTCGCTCACGCTGAGTCTCGCAAAGCTCAGATAATTGATACCAAGGATATTACGCTGCGCTGTTAGGAGGGGAATATAGACAGTCTCATCAAAATTGCCAGCAAAGCTCTTGCCACGTCTCTGGGCGACACCGATCACACGATAGTTTGCCTTGCCGATACCGATTACTTCACCGACAGGAGATTTCTGATCAAAGAGCTCTTTCGCAACATCCGCACCAAGCACAGCCACACGGCGACTAGAGACGTTTTCTGCATCACTGAGGAATCTTCCTGAGGAGAGTGTAATGTCTTCGACGACTACAGCTTCTGGCTCGACACCTTGAATTTCATAGGCTGCATTTTCCTTTTTGTAGCGCACAACTTTACTTGTGCTCACATAGCCAGAGACATTCTCGATGTACGGAAAGGAATTTTTATTGCGTAGTTGCTCGACATCTGATGAGACAAGCGTTGTCGAGACAATACCAAAGGCGATAGCGGGTGGTCCGTCATCCGCTGAGGCACCTGGGAGAATCGCGATCTTGTTAGAGCCAATCTGTCGCACTTGATCGAGCAGTACGTTCTGTGCACTTGTGCCGACACTGAGGACGATCACTACACTGGCTATACCTATGATAATACCAAGCACTGTAAGAAACGTTCGCAGTTTGGCTGCTGCAAAGTTTTGCCAGGTCATCTTTAATGAGAGGAGGAGGATATACATTTGCCAGATAATAGGTGTTAGGAAACAGCAAAAGAGATGCAGAAGTCAAGAAATTCTTTGTAGTCACCAAAGATTTAAAGTTTACTTCAGTTCTTGCTCGTCCTTTGCGAAAAGGCGATTCTCTACAGGCTCATCAGTTTCCAAGATACCGTCCTTGAGGCCGATGATGCGAGTTGCGTGCATCGCTGTAGAATGTTCGTGCGTTACCATGATGATCGTGTGACCTTTCTCACTAAGTTCCTGCAAGATCTGCATCACACCCAAGCCTGCCTTTGAATCAAGGTTTCCTGTGGGTTCGTCTGCAAAGATGATCTTGGGATTGTTCACAAGAGCGCGTGCGATAGCCACACGCTGCTTCTCACCGCCACTAAGGTACTGCGCTTTATAGTCTGCACGATGTGAGAGACCGACACTCTCTAGAGCGTCTTTGATGCGCTGCTTGTGCTCCTTCGATCGGTTAAGGCCCTTTGTGTAGAAGTCATAGAGTAGAGGTAGCTCGACATTGTCCCATACACTCAACCGTGAGAGAAGATTAAATGCTTGAAAGATAAATCCGATTTCCTGATTGCGCAATTTGGCGAGAGTAGAACCATCAAATGTAGAAATATCACGACCATCAAAATGGTATGAGCCCTTTGTAGGTTCTTCGAGAAAAGAGAGTAGGTGCATGAATGTTGACTTGCCACTTCCACTTGGGCCCATGATCGAAACAAACTCACCGCGGTCAATAGTGCAGGATGCGGATCGCAGTGCGTGGGTTTCGATATCTCCAGTATAAAAAGTCTTTCCAAGGTCTTTGCAGACAATCAGAGGTTTGGTCGATGTGTTATCAGGTTTTTCAGTCATAGAAGTATCTATAATACGCAATCAAATAATGAACAACCCTAGTCAAATCATATCGTCATTATTCATCTTCTTCCTCGACAACGTTGTAGATTGTTTCACCAGATTTCAATCCGTCAAGGACTTCAGCAAGACCATCATCACCCTCGATGCCAGTTTCTACATATCGCTTGGTATAAGTCTGTACTCCCTTGGGGTCAAGTACACCAGCAACATGCACGAACTGTCCTTGGTCGTCATTGCGTACAAATCGCAGTGGAATCGTTAGTACATCTGACGATTCCTGTGTGATGATGTCGATATCACCACTCATACCGCTACGTAGTTTTGAGCTCAGACCACCAATCTCAAATTCTGTTTTAAAATAAATCACATCTTGAATCGAAGAAGCCTCAGGGTCGATCTGCGAAATCATCGTGTTAAAAGTCTGATCAGGAAGAGCATCAAATGTCATGGTAGCGCTTTGACCTACGCGTAAATCTACGATATCTGACTCTGATACAAATGCTTCGACATGTAGACTCAAAGGATCGATGATGCGAATCACGGTACCAGCTGTGACACCTGCCACTGGAGATGTCGTCCCAGTGATCACTTCACCGACACGCGCGTTCTGGATCGTTACCACTCCTGCGATCGGTGAGGTGAGTACGCCTTTTCGGCTCAAGGTATAAAGTTCGTTTAGACGTTGGCGTGCCTGTTCGGAAGTATTTTTGAGGACTTTTCTTTGCGCACTAGTCGTACGAGCTGAGACTTTTCGTGCCGCTTGCTCTTGCTCAACTGCGCTGTCAACTGCTAGCCGAGCGCTACGGATCTGCGTAGCCAGAGCTGCCTGGTCGAGAGTGACAAGTTTCTGGCCTTTTTCGATTGTATCACCTACGCGCACATGGACGTCTGTTACTTCACTAAGCGTTTCGGCAGAAATATTGGCGTATACACTTGGTACGAGAGTCGCATTGATACTAATTGTAGATTGTATATCATTGGATGAAGTCGTATACGACTCTGGCGGTTCAACTTCCTTGGGTCCAAAAAACTTCCAAGCAATAAATCCGACGATAGCAAGTAATATCCCCCAAAAGATAATCCGCTTAAGCCATTTCTTCATAAAGTATTTTTCTATATTTAAATACATTATACCGCAGACTGGGGCTATAGTCACTTGACGAAAACTTTTCTTTGGTGCATGGTTAATTTGCGGAGAGATTTTCACCCAGCATGTCCAATCAGACGAGAGGAGGATCACATGAAGATAACCAGATCAAAGCTTGTATTTTGGATGACAGTTTGCCCAGAGGAGTATGCAGAAAGTGCAGATGGATTCATCGGCCAATTCCGCACAATTGGCCACATGCTCAGAGCGCTCATCTTGTGGGGCCTATTTGTCTTTATTCTCTGGGCTCTTCTGGGATCCAGCTAACGTTTAGAACTTTAGAAAAAACAAAAAAGAGAATCCACATGCAACGGGGCATGTGAATAAAGTAGTGTACTAAAGGATCGGTAGATTGGGATTAGCGAGGACTGTCAAATGACAGGCCTTTTTTTCTTGGTCGTTCATGCGATCCCACCTATATGCAGCAGCAGCGCCAATCATTGCGCCATTGTCTAAACAGTAGGTTAGGTTAGGAATATGCAATGAAATATTTGGGTAGTTGTCTGTAATCTCTGATGTGAGGCGTGACCGCAGATAGCTGTTTGCGCTTACACCGCCAGCGAGGATGACTGACCGAACGTTATACTCCTGTGCAGCCTTGAGTGTTTTGTAAACCAAGACGTCACAAGCAGCTTCTTGGAAGGCGTAGCACATCTGCAGTACAAATTCTTCTGGCAGATCAACGCTCTCGTAATCTGTCTTGCAAATGCTTTTCTGATTGTGTCCAGTTTCTAGGAGGATGTTTTTTTGATAGTCACGGACACTATAGAGCACTGCAGTCTTCAGTCCAGAAAAAGAGAAGTCGTAGTTTCCATTGTGGAGCATGGGGCGAGGAAGGGTATCAGCATCACGTAATTTGCGCTGGTCTGAAGAAACGATAAAGGAAGTGGCACGCTGATCGATCTCTGGGCCGCCAGGATAGGGTAGGCCAAGGAGGCGAGCTGCCTTGTCGTATGCTTCGCCGACAGCATCATCTACTGTCTGCCCGATAATTTCATAATCACCATGGCCGTGCATTAGCATGAGCTGAGTATGACCACCACTGACGACAAGTGCAAGAGCAGGAAATTGAGGCAGTGTTGGCACACTCGCATCGTCTTGGATCCAGTTTGCATAAATATGTCCCTCGATATGATGGACACCTAGAAGTGGCTTGTCCCAGGCAAGTGCCAGTGTATTGGCAGCGCTGACACCCACGACAAGACACGGCATGAGACCAGGCCCAGCAGTCACGGCGATCAGATCGATAGCAGAAGGATCAATCTTTGCCTTACGTAGTAGTGGCATAATATTCTCAGTGTGGTATTTGCCAGCGAGGTTTGGCACGATCCCACCATACGCGCGGTGCATATCGATCTGTGAGGCAATCAAGTTTTTCTCCACGGTGAAAACGCCATCCACAAAGTCGCAAATAGCAATACCTGTCTCATCAGCACTAGACTCAATTGCGAGAATTTTCATAAGAAGTTTCAATGGCAAGTGAGTTACTTTTCACCTACATAATGCTATCATTAAAGCATGGAACATCGCAATGTCAAACAAACTGATGAGCAAATCGCTACGCACGTCCAGCAAGGAGATGAGCAGTTTTTTGAAGTACTGATCGACCGCTACCAATCAAAGCTCATTCACTACGTCGGACGCTATGCCAGTGGTCCAGATGAGGCAAACGACATTGTTCAAGAATCATTTATAAAAGCCCATAGCAATATAGAATCATTTGATACAAAGAGAAAATTCTCCCCCTGGATCTATAGGATTGCCCACAACACTGCAGTGGACTATATCGCAAAAAGAGCCAACAAAAAAAACGTCTCTCTCGATGAAACGCTTGCTCTAAGCGACGAAGCATCACTCGCCAAAATCGAACTCTCTTCACTAGAGGTATGGTTTCAGAAAGAGCTCAAAGAACAGATGCGCAGCGCTATAAGTACGTTACCAGACAACTACGCAGAGGTGATTCATCTACGCTACATAGAAGAATTCTCATACAAAGAAATAAGTGACATCCTCGGAAAACCAATAAGCACTGTAGGAACGCTAGTACGCAGAGCCAAAAAGCAGCTCCTAGAAGTCGTCTCTCAGCAAGAAGACTTCTGAAGAAGGCTAGACAAATTTTGATATAAAGAATACTCCCAATCGCGGCAGCGATCGAGAGTAAATGGTAGGGGTGGTAGAACAGTAGCTTGATGGCTACTTATTCTTTTTTATGCTTCCGCCAGGGTCTGCCCTGGCACGCCTCGTGTGACCTTGCCAAGTAGATCGAAATCTTTCTCAGCGCGAGTTCGCTGCACCATGACAGGGGTCACAAACTCATTCCCCGCAAGGAGTTTGTAAACGTCAATTGAAAGCTCTGGTGTTGCCTTTATGTGGGAGATGATTTGCCGCGATTGATCAACGCTTTGCATTACACCAGTTAACTCCTCGCCATGTCTGGTACGGAAATTGCGAGGCTCGCCTGCGAGAATTTCACCGCGGACTTCTATGAGTCCACTGTAAAGAGCTCTTTGCGAGTACTCCCCAATTGGTACAAATATATACGACTGAACTTCTTTCCGTGCGGTCATGTCGATGACCTCCATATAACAATTAGTAACTCAAGTAAAGCACCAAAAACACAAAATGTCAAGAAAAAAATAGGGAAAACACTTGCGCTTCCGCAAAAAAAATGTATAATAAGTCGTATTGTCAATCTCTGTGAGATCCTATAGGGTCAACATGAGTAAGCACACATGGCCCGTTCGTCTAGTGGTTAGGACGCCAGGTTTTCATCCTGGTAACAGGAGTTCGATTCTCCTACGGGCTACAATCTCAAATTAAAAAACAAAAGTGAAAGGTCAAAAATGGAGTCAGCCAAGCCTCCTTTTTTGATTTTTTGTACTATCGGGAAGTTAGATTAAACCCATGAGAAAGAAATTTTGCTGGGGGAAGGGTTTATGTGGTCCTATTTATCTGTAGGTAGCATCTGGGTGACATGCTGGTAACCATGAT
>CALHMM010000013.1 GCA_938034715.1 Minisyncoccota bacterium | reverse complement strand
TGTGCTCAACAATGGGACCTTCAATAAAAGTAAAGTTCTAGTTGGAGTCACTCGTGTAAAAAAAAGCACCAGTAAGCTGGTGTTTTTTTGTTCGGCACGTGCTATAATTAATCTTGTTTAAATTTTATCAACTTTATGAAGGATCTCATACTCGTAGGCATCCAAGGTTCAGGTAAGGGTACGCAGGCAAAAATTCTTGTCAAAAAAATGGGTTTTCAAATTCTTGAAACTGGGAAATTTTTCCGAAGTTTACGAGATAATAATAGCGACCTAGCCAAGCGTGTAATCGCAACAATTGATAAAGGTGAGTACGTCGACGACGATACTGTCATGGAAATCGTAAGGGAAATGCTTACAGAGATGGACCTTTCCAAACCAATTCTCTTTGATGGTGTCCCACGCTCAGAGCTGCAACGCATCGCTCTAGAAAAAATACTCGCTGAGCACAAAAGAGACTTTCAGATAATTTCCATAAACATTACTGAGGAAGAGGCTTTTGATCGACTTACAAAAAGATCTCAAATGGAGGGACGGAGAGATGACACACCAGAAGGCATTAAGAGCCGTATAAAGTTATTCCATGAACTCACGCAACCCATGATCAAGGCTTGGAAAAATGCAGGCCGTGTAACAGAAATTAGCGGAGTGGGGAGTATTGACGAGATTGCGGAGAGCATAAGTACAATTCTCAAAGAAAAAGGGAGATGTAAAAACTGTACTTGTGGTAAATAAGTTATGAACTGTGAATAGTCTAATGAGCTACTTTCTTTGGTTTTACAGATCTTAGTTTTACATGAGAAGCGAGGTCTTTAGCTACTCTGCTTTTACCTTTTTTGGCCGCTTTGCTATAATATGGAAACGCTGAAGGCTGTACTTCTCGTAGTAATTCTTTAGGAGGGTAATGATGGAAGTAAAAAAAAATATGGGAGGTATTGATTACAAGCCAGTTTCTGAGCGCGTACCAGATATGCAATATCAAAATCTACTCAAGCAGATCAAGGAAGAGGGCATAGATAAAGTCCCGATTCACGCGCGACTTAATGAAAATACAGGTACTGGACATCAAAATTCACGTGAGATTACAGGTGCGATGTTACAGTTTGATCTTGCCAATGGATTTCCTGTTCTCACCGAACGCGATCTTTCTAAGTCATTTAAAGGCTCTATAGGAGAACTTGTAGCCTTTGTTAATGGTCAGACAACACTCAGTGGCCTGAAGGAGTATGGGTGCCCTGAAATTTTTTGGAAAGATTGGGTCACAAAAGAAAAGTGTGAGAAATTTGGACTGACACAAGGGGATCTTGGTGCTGGATCGTATGGAGGCTCCCTTGGTCAATTTCAATCAGCCACTGGTTCATTTGATCAAATAACTGCGGTACAGAGACAGATGGAAAAGATGCCATTTTTGCGGACTCATGTGATCAGCACGTGGAACCCACCACTTTCAATGGGTGATCCAGAGCAAGGATTTGATCGAAAGGTTGTCGTTGCCCCCTGCCACGGGAACTTCGTACACTTTGTGATCTTTGATGATCAAAAGGAGGTGCAGATGACGCATACGCAACGTAGCGCTGATGTGCCTGTTGGGTTACAGTTTAATCTCATTGAATGGTCGGCACTCGGTCTGATGGTTGCCCATCTTCTAGGATATAAATTTACAAAGTATACGCATTTTCTTTCAAACCCACATTATTATGATGTGCAGTCTGAGGCTGTTGACCAGATACTAACGATCACGCCAGCTATATTTCCAACAGTGACACTTGCGCCTGATCGCGATGTACACCGCATTCAAGATTTCCGAAAAGAGGACTTTGTGCTTTCTGATTATGATCCTCACCCATGGTTTAAAATTCCCACACCAATTTAATAGTATTATGAAAAATTCTAGCGGTCTAAACTTGGAGAATGCTCGAGAGGACGAGCAAGTCTCTGTGATGAGAGATATCATTGCTGACGGGGTCTGCCCCTTTTGTCACGACTTTGTAGATTTTTTAGAGCCGATGTACCATGCCAAGCCGATCCTGCATAAAAACAGCTCTTGGATCGTGACGGAAAATGCATGGCCATATGAAAATACAGCTCAGCACTTACTCTTTGTTTTACGAAGACATATAACCCATGATTCTGCGTTGACGCAAAAGGAAATACAAGATTTGTGGACTCTTAAAAAACGGATCGAAAAAGATCGTACGATCACTCACGGTACGTTTTTAATGCGCTCCAGTGGCGCAGGTAATACTGGTGCTACTGTACATCATTTACATGCGCAACTAATTGTAAGTGGTGATGAAAATGGAGTTGTGACAAAAGTCGGTTAGCATACTTGAATGACTTCAATCTCATTTGCTTTTAGAATATCTTCAGCGTCCGAGAGGGAATAGCCATCTTTATAGTATACTTTCTTGATGTGAGCTTCTGCAATGAGCTTTGCACACGTAGGACAAGGAAATGTAGAAACGTAAAGGTTCGTATTCTTAAGAGGGACGCCACTTCTTGCCGCCATACCGATAAGCGATGCTTCTGCATGAATAGAGTTAGAAAGTTCATGATTTTCTCCTGCATCAAAACATGACCTGAGATCGCCATAGAGTGCTATGTTTTGCTGGGTAGGGACATGCTTGTTAAATGCTGAAAGAACGACTTCCCCTTCAGTATTTGTGACGATCGCGCCAATTTGACGCCACCAGTTCGCGCTTTTTACAGCTTCTTTTTGCGCAAGATCAATAAGTTCACGATCTACCTTCTCTTGTGAGATTATACGATTGGGCACCACTTCTCGCTCTTGGGTTGAAACGGGTCGATTCCACCGGAGAAAAATGTTGTCATATGACACCTTTTCATCCGATAAGTACTTTTGGGCTACCCAATGAGAAATATCCTCATCTGGCATGACAATCTCTTTACCTTTGAGATTGAGGAGGGTCTTTTCAGTAAGGAGACTTACATTTTGAACAATCTCTGACTTTTCTATAAAATTCAGCATTGATAGCTGGTCGACAGCCCGTAAGTCTCTCTCAAGAAATTTGTACCCATCCCAATTCCTTAGTATTTCATCTGAGATGATATAAAGTGATTGCGGATACTTCTTAAAGAGCTCTAAGTAGGAGATATGTATGACGGGGACGAGTGCTACGAGAGTTTTTTTCATAGTGCATTTTTTGCCAATAATTTTGATAGCCACACAAAAGTTGATCCTCTATCCATGCTAGTGGTACGATCTTGTAAGTACAATGCATTTCGAAATAAGGACGCATCTTAACGCGTGCCATTTTTTATCTTATTGATGAAATCATCAGTAAGTTCGTGAATTTCTGCTGCAAGCTCCTGAGCACCGTCAATAGTAAGCTTGCGAATACGTGCAGTTGTAGAGGTTGTTGACTGAGGCTCTAAGTCAATAATTTTTCCACAGTCATCGCCGTAGTCTTCTTTCATTTGCTTTGTGAAGTTTTTTGTGTCCTTGGTAGACTTCGATACAATGAGTACGTCTGGCTTTACAGTGCGTATGAGCTCCCCTATGTCGTGTTTCGCCTCGCGCACCACAATCAAATCTACTGGTCTAAGATGAGAGATCATTCTCATACGTTCTTGTTGCGGGACAATTGGACGATTAGGTCCCTTACGAATCTTTGTTAACTCATCTGAGTCGACGCCTACGATGAGAATGTCGCCGTAGCTTTTGGACTTTTCCATATAGAGTGCATGACCTTCATGAATAAGATCCCACACGCCTTGTGTGAGGACGGTTTTGTAGCCATTTGCTTTAAGAAGTTCTGCTAGGTCTCCGATCTCATCCATGCTCACCACATGACCGCTTCCAGGTACATCTTTCACCTTGATTGTAGATTTATTATTCATGTGGAGATCATATCACCTTTTTTTTTGAGGAGCAAATGCTCCTTATGAGCACACCAAAAGATTCATGGTTAGAAGCGAAGTGTGCAGGGATCTCACGTGAGTAAGGTTTATACGATTAACAAAGATGGCAAGGACATTACAGGCATTATCTATGATACATTTTTCCAATAGCAGTGGAGTGGTCCCACTTCGCTTACAACTACAGACAACACGAGAAAATATGATTTTGACACGACGTATAGGCTGTAGTATTGTTGAGCTACAAACAGCCTAAAGGACTTTATAAAAACGCGAGAAACTAAAAATGTCCTTTGATCCAATTTTTGCACCGTCGTTAGCGCATCAGAATCTTGATCTATTTCTATGAGAAATACGCAAATACTACATTGAGGATAGTGAAATATGGAATCTTTGCTAGATATCACTCCCTTACAACAACGGGTCAAAGGATATTAATACAGAATCAGTGGAGAAAAGTGATTCTTGGCAATTTAGAGTGCTAGGGAATTTCGAGATATTTAAAGAATTACTAGAATGGAAATAATTTTGATTGCTGCAATTGGCCAAAGAAACGAACTTGGCATTGACGGTGATTTGATTTGGCATATGCCTGGAGACTTGCTGAGAGTAAAAGAGCTGACTATGGGACATCCAGTGATCATGGGACGAAAAACGTATGAATCGTTCCCACAAAAACACCGTCCGCTGGTAGGCCGTACAAATATTGTGTTGACGCGCAAAAATACTTGCATAGAAAAAACACAGTGTGAACAAAACAATCTTATTTGGGTAGACTCAGTTCAGCAAGCACTCAAAGAAGCCGCGCAATCAGATGGATCGCAAAAATGCTACATTTTTGGAGGCGCAGAGATTTATCGTGCTTTTTTACCATATGTAACAACACTTGAACTGACAATGATTGAAGCGCGCAAGCCCGGGGCCGATACATATCTCCCACAGTGGGAGAAAAAAGATTTTGAAGAGACATTCCGTGAAAGTTACATGGATCATGATCCACAATATCATTTCGTTCGCTACGAAAAAAAAGTAAGCTAAGCATCTAAATATTGCAATTACATGCAAAGAAAAAATATCATTGGCATTACAGGCCACTCAGGATCTGGAAAAGGGACGATCGCACAGCATCTTGCTGACCATCATGGTGCAAAGTATATAAAGTACTCAGACGTTTTCCGAAACATCCTGGACGAGCTCCACATAGAACAAAGTAGAAAAAACATTGACCATATTTCTGTGACATTACGGGAAGCTTTTGGCCAAGATTTACTGGGAGAGGTCGTAAAAAGAAAAATTCAAGACTCGAATGAAAAGCTTTTTGTCATTGAGGCCATCAGGCGTCCAGCGGATATTGAAGACCTTCTTGAAATAGGAGATTTCACACTGCTATTTGTAGATGTCCCGATAAAGATACGTTATGAGAGAGTTGTCAGTCGCGGACAAAATCCAGGAGATGCAGATAAAACATTCGAAGAATTTGCACAAGATCAAAAAGACGATACCCAGACAAGGATCGAAAGTTTACGAGATGAAGCAACACATATCATCAACAACACACGCAGTGAAAAAGAATTATTCCAAGACATTGAGGGGATTATTAAAGAAATCACACGATGAAAAAACAGGGAGGAAAATTTATTGCAATCTATGGGATAAATGGAATTGGTAAATCCACGCAGATAGAGCGCGTGCATAAGCATTTAGAGAGCGAAGGGCTGAAGGTGAAGTATCTTAAGTACCCTGTCTACGACCTCGAGCCGGAGGGACCATTTCTAAACAAGTACCTACGCGACGAGGAGTTTCGCACTGCCAACCCTCAAACAACACACGAGTTGCAAGAAAAATTTATGAAAAATCGTCAGCGATATGAGGAAATGCTTATTGCGGATTTAGAAAAAGGATTTTGGGTAATCGCCGAGGATTATGTTGGAACAGGTATAGTCTGGGGAATGACATGGGGAGGATCCTACTCATATTTAAAAGAGATAAATAAGGATCTGCGAAAGCCAGATGTCGAAATTCTGATGGATGGAAATCAGTTCGACACTACAATAGAGAAAGGGCACCGCAATGAAGACAATGATGAGCGCGTACGGATTTGCAGGAATTTTCTTTTGATGTCTTCAGAAATTGAAGATTGGGAGTTGATCGACGCAAATCAAGATATAGCGATTGTAACCAAGGACCTACTAGAAAAAATCAAACAATAGAGTCTATATGAAATTAAAGGTAAAACGTTTAGTAAGTGAATCGAAGGTACCGACACGTGCACATTCTACTGACGCGGGGTATGATCTCTATGCTGCTATAGGCTATGACCTGCGCCCAGGAGATCGCATACAAATACGGACAGGTATAGCACTTGAGATTCCTACTGGTCATGTCGGTCATGTCTGGGACAAAAGTGGTCTCTCACAAAAATTTGGCCTCAAGACACTTGGAGGTGTCGTCGATAGTGGGTACAGGGGTGAGATTATGGTAGGTCTCGTTAATCTCGGGGACATTGGATACGAGATCCAACCGGGAGACAAAATTGCTCAACTCGTCATTCAAAAATACGAAGCGCCAGAAATCGTAGAAGTGGAGAAACTAGAAGCAGCAGATAGGGGGGATGCGGGATTCGGAAGTACAGGAAACTAAATATCTGTGGCATTGTGCAAAGCTATGCGCTGAGGCCTTTCCTCACTTTCTGCTATAATAAGGATATTACACAGCATTAAAGTATTATGTCTGACTACAAAGTTACAATTGGGATGGAGATTCATGTAGAGCTCGCGACAAATGCGAAAATGTTTAGCGGTGCTCCAAATGGGCTTGGTGAAGAAGATCACCCAAATGTCTCTATCGATGAAGTGGTGACAGCGCAACCCGGTGCCCTAGTAGTACCTAACAAACAGGCAATCGCGTACGTACAAATGGCTGGTCTTGCCTTGGGGTGCGACATTGCCAAGGAGAGTAAATTTGATCGCAAGCACTATTTTTATCCTGATTTACCAAAGGGTTATCAGATATCGCAATACGATCAGCCATTATGTGGGACAGGAGGTTCACTAGAAATCACCCTTGAAGATGGTTCAACGAAAAAGATCGGCATCACCCGTATCCACATGGAGGAGGACACAGGGAAGAACACACACAAAGGAAATTCTACCTATGTAGATCTCAACCGAGCGGGTGTGCCTCTGATGGAGCTCGTTAGCGAACCAGATATTTCTAGTGCACAGGAGGCAAGAATCTTCTGTCAGAATTTACAGCAAGTATTCCGCTACATCGGTATTTCTGCTGCAGATATTGAGAAGGGCCAAATGCGCTGTGAAGTTAACCTTTCGCTCTACAAAGAGGGAGAAGATCCACTCTCGGGTACAAAAGTCGAAGTCAAAAACATTGGCTCATTTAAAAGTGTCGAACGTACTGTGCTATACGAGATTCAAAGGCAAAGTGAGGTATTGGACGAGGGAGGCCAAATTGTCCAAGAAACGCGAGGCTGGGATGATACAGCAGGAAAAACTTCCTCCCAACGCTCGAAAGAAAATGCAAACGACTACAGATACTTTCCAGAGCCAGACATTCCACCGATGACATTTAGCGATCTCTATATTGAAGATTTGCGCAGATCACTTCCAGAGCTGCCTACACAAAAATATGAGCGATTTGAGAAGCAGTATGGCATCCGCAAAGAAAACCTCGATGTCATAACAGCAGACAAAGAGTTTGCAAATTATTTCGAAAACATCATAAGTGAAATAAAGGAAAAAATTGTAGCAAAAGAGGTGGAGTCAGAGGAGAAAAAACTTACGCAACTAGCAGCGAACTATTTAGTTAGTGAAGTGCAGCGACTCCTAGCACAATCAAGCACGCCGATTACGCAGATCAAAATTACTGCAGAAGACTATGCAGAACTAATTTGCTTAGTAGGAGATGGCATGATCAATTCTAGTGCAGCGCAGACTGTTCTCGCAGAAATGTTTGCTACTGGCGAAGATCCAGGAAGAATTATTGATGCAAATAATTTAGCACAGGACAATGATCAAGATGCCTTGCTGACAATTGTCCAGAAGATCATAGACAATAATCCAGAATCTGTTGACGATTTCAAAGCTGGCAAGGACAATGCTATAAAGTTCCTCATGGGACAGGTCATGAAGGAGACTGGAGGAAAAGCAAATCCACAGCTAGCAACAAAGCTTTTGAAAGAGGTTCTTGCAAAATAAAATTGAACCATCTTTTTATGTAGCACATTTTAACAAACTAAATTCCGCTCATTTAAGGAATCAGGTATTTGTCACTGCAGCTAGATCTAGGCAATTACTTATAATTAAGTACAGAAGATGGAATCTTCTTTGGGGCATTGTAAGTGTCTAAATCAAGGAAATAGTAGATGTTTGCAATAACTTCTCGATAGAAGAAGTATGGTTCTTTGGGATATCGTCCATGTTTATAAGTCGACGCATGCACATCAAAGTGTGTGAGAGACCGCTTCTTTGCTAGGAGGTTAATACGCGCCAAATGAAAGTCGTTTGAAATGAGCACATAGGACTTCGTAGGATCTAGGTTTTGAAGTGTTGCCCTGGTGTTGACCCCACCTTTATCGTATACAAGAACCTTTTGTGGGATACCGTTTTCCAGGAGAATTTTCTGCATAACATCCACTTCGTGAGCTCCATAGGTGCTTGCGCCACCAGAAAGAATGATACAGCTTACACGTCCCGATTTGTAGATATTTGCTGCTTCAAGAGTGCGATCCAAAAGGGCATGTGATGGTATGTCATCGCGCCAAACTGCAGCACCAAAAACAACCCCGCAATCACGCGAGGTGTCAGCTGCAGAATCGTAGAAGTGCAAAACCCAGAAGAAGCTGACCGCAAATACGAATGCTGCCACTACAGACCCCCAAAGGATCATTCGGGTAAAAAAACGCCATAGCGAGAAGGTCTTTTTCATAGAGCTCTATCCTAGCACAAATACAAAATAATGCCATCTTTTGACTAAAAAGGCAATTATTTTACCAATAGAAAGTCCTTAGTAAAGCCTGGCGCACTGTGGTATGATAGGCTTATGAAGAAACTACTAATCATCATCATTTTATTGCTTATTTGCCTTGCTGGAGCCACTTTTTGGACATATAGATACGCTCAGGAAAACCCAGGGGCAGTCGTTCAAAAAGCATTGGAAGTAGTATATGATCGTCCAGACCTAATAACTGATAACACGAGATTACAGGGCGAGTTACCTGTTTTTGTAGAAATGCTCCAAAAAATCTTTGTAACAGATGGGATCGTGCGAAGATATCTCATTCTCATGCAAAATAACATGGAACTACGACCTGGAGGAGGGTTCCTCGGTCAGTATGCCATCATCGAAATAAAAGATGCGCAAGTCCTCTCATGGGAAATTTTTGATGCTAACCACCTCGATCGTGATCTCGTTTCAGATATTCCTGCGCCAGCTTCATTCACTCAATGGCTAGACATTCCTAAGTTGGAGTTTCGTGACAGCAATTGGGAACTAGACTTTCCGCAAAACGCTCAAACAGCAATGCACTTGTACAACCTAGGGCCAAATCCAAAGAAATTTGATGGTGTGATGGCCTTCAATGCAAATATTCTTGAAGATTTGATGGGTCTCACGGGACCGCTTGTGATCCCAGGCTATGAAAAACAAGGTGAGTTTAATCAGCAGGAAGTTCTTATACAACTTCAAGACGTCATAGAGAGGCCGTACATATTAGCAGAGCAAAGAGATAAATGTCGAAAGAGAGAAAAAGAGACAGGTATTGAAGAGGAATGTAATACTGATCCAGAAACCGGTGAAAAAATCAAAAAAGTTTCTCATGCAGATAGAGAAAATCGTAAAGACATTCTCCCTGTTTTTACCAATGAAATTTCCAAAAAACTATTTGGTGCACAGGAATTACCAATTAAAGAACGTTTTGAGATGGCTAGATCTAGTATTCCAGAATTGATCAGTTTGGGTTTAAAAAATCTCGAGGATCGAGATATACAAATGTGGTTCGAAGACCCACAATTACAAGAAATTGCGAAGCAAAAGAACTGGTCAACGATCGTAGATACAAAGTGGGATGGAGACTACGTTGCTGTTGTTGACGCAAATCTAGGTGCTCTGAAATCTGATTACTATATTCAGAGATCCTTGGAATACACTGTTGATTTTACAGGGCAAAACGCGCAAGTAAATGACGTCGCTGCTGGACGCATGGTTCGCTACAGAGATGCCACAATAGGGTCTCAGGTCCTCGCCGGCACCTACAAAACAGACTTGCCACTTGCCACAATGAAGATGACATACGACCATACAGCAGAAGTGGAAAATTATCGAACAAGTGATTATCATGCATATACAAGGTTGTATGTGCCGCAAGGCTCAACGTGGAAGGTGCGCGAGTGGTTTGGTGTTCCAGATGCACAGGAAAACGTTTATGGAAACAAGCAATACTATGGATATAAGTTTGATATTTTTATCGGAGATAGCTTGCCAACTATGCTGCAGTATACTCTGCCAGAAAAAATTACGCAGGATGGTTATACCCTCAAAATTCAAAAACAATCTGGGGTACAAGTGCTACCCACTACTGTAAAAATTATTGGTGGAGATGGTCAGATTTATGAAACATCATTTGACCTAACGCGCGATGCAATTGTCAGTCTACAGGGAAGAGAGCTTGTTGTTCAGAAGATTTAATGCACATCATTGTTATCACGCTCTTTCATTGGCTATAAATCTCCGATACGAACATGAAAAGATTTTTGCTGAAAATTGGAAAGTTTTGGAGTCTTATCCAGCGGGACGGTTTTTTTCGTGCGACACAAAGAGCATGGGGTCTTGTATTGGTTTCACTGCGGAAAGTTGGCGAAGGTCAGGTGCTCTATATCACAGGTGGCATAGGTGACAGCGCACTATACAGAGGTGCTCACCCTGTGGAAGAGCTTAATAAACATGGATTCTCTGCTTCTACCACCACGCAGGATAATCCGTTTTTACTAGCATACTTAGATCGTTTTGATGTATTTGTCCTACATCGTGTCAGTTGCTCATCAAGAATTCATAAATTTCTCGATGGGGCACAAGCAAGAGGAAAAACTATTCTCTTTGAGACAGATGATCTTACTTTTGACGAAAAAAAAGTCAGCAAAACAAATGCCTACAAACTAATGAATGCACTTGAGCGCACGCAGTACGAAGGTGGGCAAAGTCACTGCGTACTTGAGCATCCGTCTGTTAAATATGCCACAACGACGACGGAGCCACTAGCCAGGCATTTGCAAGCGATCGGTAAGGAAGTATTTGTCGTGCCAAACAAATTATCGCAAGAATTTGTACATTTAGCAGATCAAGCACTTACCCAAAACACTGAAATAAAAGATGAAGAGATTTTTACAATAGGGTACTTCAGTGGGTCAGCATCGCATGACCATGATTTCGCAGTAGCAACGCAAGCACTGTTAAAAATTTTGGAAGATTTCAAGTCGGTTAGGCTATTTATCGCTGGTCCATTAAAGCTCGATGAGCGATTTGATGCTTTTTCAGAGCGTATCTCATTCTCACCATATGTTTCCAGAAAAGAGCATTTTACAAATATTGCACGTTGCGATGTTAATATCGCTCCACTCGAAATCGGGGACGACTTCTGTGAGAGTAAAAGTGCCATCAAATACTACGAGGCCGGTATCATGGCAGTACCAACGATAGCAAGTAAAACTGAAGTATACGATCAGGTTATTGAAGATGGTCGTACTGGATTTGTGGTAGAAGATAAAAAGCAATGGTATGAAAAACTAAAAAAATGCGTCCAAGATAAAGAGCTCTGCAAGAAAATGGGGGCTACAGCCTACAATGATGTACATGAAAATCACACAACCTTAACCAGGGGAAATGAGTCATACTACACCTTCCTCAGGCAATGCATAGATGGCAGCATTGCAGAAGATATCACACCGCTGTCTATGGCAGATAGGCAAGTTGATACGGTAGTTGTGATTGTGAATTGGAATTTGAAAGAACTTCTTGAAAAATGCTTACAGAGTTTACGCAGACAGACAGATCAAAACTTTAAAGTGATTGTTGTAGATAATGGATCAACGGACGGGTCTCTGGAGATGATAAAAAGCTCATATGACGATATCTCTTGGATTGCATTTGACCACAACATGGGATTTGCGCATCCTACAAATGCTGGCTTTCGTGCAGCACTAAGTCTGCCAAGTGTCAAAAATGTCATAGCTCTAAATAATGATTCAGCATGTGATAGGGATTATATCAATCAGATGAGACTCTCAATCGAGAGTCTGCGTGGAAGATATGATGACGTGCCTTGTGTTGGAGCCATTCAACCAAAAGTACTCAATTACTATGACAAACAAAAGCTCGACACAACCGGCGTCCTTACTAGCATAGAGATGAGTGCGAGAAACAGAGGTATTGGTCAGCAAGATATTGGACAGTTTGATAGCGCTAAACAACAAAAAGTTTTTGGACCAAGTGGAAGTGCTGCATTGTTTACAAGGGAGGCACTTGAAGCGACGATGTTGCCACACGCAGGATTTTTTGACAAAGATTACTTCGCGTACTACGAAGATGTCGACCTCGCATGGCGACTGCATAGTGCGGGCTTTGATGTACAATACGTCCCCAACGCAATGGTCTATCATGTGCACAGTGCAACTGGAGGTAACGCGAGTAGTTTCAAAGCATTTCATATCCACAGAAATCATTTTTATAACATGTTAAAGAATGCTCCAATCTACTACTTTCCGATACTGGTTGTCCTGATTATTTGGCGATACTTCATGACCATTTTGAGTGTGATATTTAAATCAGGGCCTGCATCGAGATTACAAAACACGCAACGTAAAAGTAAGAAAAACGATGCAGGATCTCAAAACAAAGAGAGTCTAGCTCGTATCGTCATACGATCATGGAGTGATGTATGGCGGAATTTGCGTTCTACTTTAAGGAAAAGGAGGTATATATCCTCGCGTCGCAAACGATCATCATTCTCATTTTTTGGCGCGATTTCACGTCACTATGTTTCACTGACAACAATTATTTTTAAGTAGTTTGTATGCAGGTTCTAGGTACACATGTCGTCCCACGCAGCAAGTCCGAAATTAGTAAAAAAATCCAAGAGTCTCTGCTTGATAATAGAAACTGTACAATTGCTACACTCAATCCAGAGATTCTACTAACTGCCAGCAATGATCAGAATTTCAGAGAAGTACTAAATACCCAATCAATCCACACAATAGATGGTTTTGGATTATTATGGGCATTGAAATTCAAATACGGTGGCAAAGATACAAGAATGATTGAACGCCTCACGGGTATTGATCTGATGAACAATCTCCTCGCAAAAATAGGGCGTGAAAAAAATGCGGATGACACGATTTTCTTGATAGCATCCAGTAAGGGCTTAAGTACATGGAAACAAACAGCCAAAGGCATCCAATCAATATTCCCCAGGGTTAAGTGTCTCGGTAAAGATATCTTGGTACAAAAGCAAAGTGATTTAGCTGGAGACTTCGATCAAAAGATAATCCAAGAAACGGTTTCGGCAATCGACAACTCAGGGGCACGGTACGTCTTTTGTAACTTTGGTGCACCTAATCAAGAGTACTTTTTAGATAAGCTGAAAAATGCTAGACTAAAAAAGTCCTGTGTTTACATGGGCGTAGGGGGTTCATTTGATTTCATCACGGGCAATCAAATGCGCTCACCCCTGTGGATGCAAGAAAATGGACTAGAGTGGATCTATCGGCTTGTGAGGCAACCACAAAGAATAAAGAGGATAATGCGGGCCGTCTTCATCTTTCCAATTAAAGTATTAAGAGACAAATAATATGCGAGGTATATATTTTGCAAGTATCAAGAAAAACATCTTCTACGATCCTAGTGAAGAAAAAATTCAAAAGATAATCGATTACCTCAACGATCTTGAAAACGATCAATTGAGTAAATTGGTTTTGTCAGCTAGGGGAATAGCACAAAAAGTTACAATCGACCATAAAACAGAATTTTATTGTGGTGTATTAAATGGGAAAACGTATGTTTCATACGAAGAAAAATAATCAGGTTAGACAATTTACACAGATTATGGAAAAAGACATTCGCGTACGCATGGCACCCTCTCCAACAGGGTCTATGCACATCGGTACACTCAGGACAGTATTATATGACTATCTTTTCGCAAAAAAAAATAGCGGCAAACTTGTCTTACGCATCGAAGACACAGATCAGAGTAGAGAGGTAGAAGGCGCAGTGACGGACCTACTCTTGCGATTGGAGGATGTCGGCATCGTGCACGATGAAGGACCATTTATGGATCATGCAAATGAAAAAATCCAAGAACGAGGTAACTACGCTCCCTACACGCAGTCAAAAAGATTGGACATTTACACGAAGTACGTAAACAAACTCCTAGAGAAAGGACACGCCTATCATTGCTTTTGCAGTTCTGAGCGTCTAGATGAAATGCGCAAGCAACAACAAAAATCCAAGCAGCCTCCAATGTACGACAGAACGTGCTGTACACTCTCACCAGATGAAGTAGCGGATCGCATAGACAAGGACGAAAAATATGTTGTTCGTATGAAGGTCTCTAGAGGTGAAACAATTACCGTAGACGATCTCATTCGTGGAAAAGTAGAGTTCAAATCAGATACTGTGGATGATCAAGTCATACTGAAGTCAGACGGCTTCCCGACATACCATCTAGCAGTGGTAGTGGATGATTATTTGATGAAGATCTCTCATGTGATTAGAGGAGAAGAATGGCTACCTAGTGCTCCAAAGCACGTCATACTCTACAAAATGTTTGGTTGGGATCTTCCGGTTTTTGCTCATCTACCATTACTTCTCAATGAAAACAAAAGTAAGCTCTCCAAAAGGCAGGGTGACGTCTCTGTAGAGGATTTTCTCAATAAAGGATATTTAAAAGAAGCACTAATAAACTTTGTAGCATTTCTTGGGTGGAACCCAGGCGGTGGTCAGACACGTGAGATCTACTCCCTAGATGAGTTGATAGAAGTGTTTGATCTAGAAAAAGTGCACAAAGCAGGTGCCGTGGTAGATGTGAAGAAATTGAACAAAATTAATTCGCACTACATCAAACAAAAAGATATCGATGAGCTCTATGATGAAACTGTCAAATTTTTCAATAGTGACTTACAAAAGAAATATCCAAATGCAAATAAGCACAGCGACGATCGGGATTTCTTAAAGCGCGTACTTGAAGTTGAGCGAGACAGACTGGAGCGACTAACTGACTTCGGACAAGAGAACGCATTTTTCTTCGGAGACATTACGGCGCACAAAGACCTACTAACATGGAAAGAAAGTACTGATGATCAGACATCTGATGCTCTAAAAAGGGCCAGGGAAGTACTGGCTGAAATTAATCAGGATAATTGGACACGAGAAAACCTCGCGTCTACGCTTATGGACGCTGCGGGAGATGATCGTGGTAGCTTCCTCTGGCCGCTTCGAGCTGCTCTGACGGGAGAGAAGCGATCACCAAGTCCAATGGATTGCGCCTGGGTATTGGGAAAGCAAGAGTCATTGAGTAGATTAAAAAATGCGATCGATTTGTTTTAAAGAAAACGAAACCGCTACGAGGATCGTGTAGTGCATTAGTACAAGGTTTACAAATACACCCTATGGAAAAAGAAAAAAAGATCGTCTACACTGGAAAGTACATCACAATTACAGAGCAAGAAATGGGCGATCATACATATGAAAGGATGGTTTTGCGACCTGGAGTTTGTGTTATACCTGCCAAAGGCAAAGAGATTCTATTGATAAAAGAATTTCGAGCCCATGAGAAAGGTGCGAGGTGGAAAGCTG
>CALHMM010000012.1 GCA_938034715.1 Minisyncoccota bacterium | reverse complement strand
GAGATGCATGCGCGACAGTAAAGCTAAATGGAGAGATTGTGTTAGATGTAGTAGCTATGACTGATGATGATGGCATCAACAATGATGGAACAGCACCAGTTTACCCACTTGACGCACCTCTGCCGACAGATAGAAGTAGCTTTGATCTCGAAGTGCAATTTGCTAGTCACTGTCGCTACGAGGTAAGTAGCTCATTTGTAAAGGCAACAGCAAATAGGCCATACACTGCCGCCTCATGTGCTGGCACTAGTTGCGGATACACCGGCGGTGCTGTGGATAACGAACCAACAAACAGCCAGAAGTGTACAAATGGTGCGACAGTAACAAACAACTCCTTCGATGGATCGAGGTGGACATGGTCCTGTGATCCTACTGACGGAAGTGGACTCGTCACAGGTTGCTATGTAGATCAAGCGCAGCCAGATGAGCCAGGTCAATGCGCAGATACTACAGTAATGACAAACCACCCAGGAGCCACTACAGGATGTGTTCGCGGAACGTACGTTGACATCCCTGACAACGCAACGCAGTACTTATGGAGATGTGATGGTATAGGTAGCGGTGAGCCTATAACTTGTGGAGCAAATATTCCAGCGCCAATCGTAGGAGAGTGTGGTAGCGCAGAGACATCCCCTGCAG
Source organism: Minisyncoccota bacterium (assembly GCA_938034715.1). Classification (GTDB taxonomy): domain Bacteria; phylum Patescibacteriota; class Minisyncoccia; order Moranbacterales; genus JAHDCW01. The sequence goes on along the minus strand of CALHMM010000012.1, from coordinate 26,168 downwards.
TACACACGAGTTTCCCGACAACTGGACTTTGTGCCCCTGGAAAAGGTGGTAAGTTCAATGAAGACTCTTCTGATCCGACTGCATTTACATGGCAGTGTGGAGGACAAAACGGTGGAGCTGACAGCCCAATCTGTCGAGCAAACAGGCTAGCACCAGTAGCGGGCTCATGTGGTACCGCCGCAGGATCTACGCCAGTGTCCGCAGCTCCTTCTTCTGATCTATGCGCAAATGGTGACACGCCAATAGTCGACTCAAACACTACCAATTGGTTCTGGGTTTGCCCTGGGGAAAATGGCGGTCCAAACAGTCCAACCTGTGAAGTTCCAGTGGCAGCAACACTCTCTAATGGTTCTTGTGGGCCGGCAGCCAACCCAACGCCTGTAGCGACAGCACCTACAGTAGGCCTTTGCGGAGACGCTGCAACACCAGTTCCAGTCGATAATGCAGGTCAGTGGGAATGGACTTGTCCAGGATCTGGAGGCGGTCTCGACAGCCCTGTCTGCCAGACGCCAGTGATAGTAACAGCAGGCCCAGGTTGTGGAGCAGATAATGGAGGAACACACCTCTTCGCACCACCTACACAGCTGTGTTCCGACGGCTCAACTCCCGCAGTAACACAAAACGGAGATATCTGGGAATGGCAATGTGGAGCAGATTCTTGCAGCTCAACAAGTAACTGTGGTCCTGCACAATATGCTTGTGGACCTGACCGTTGTGTCTCTATAACAGTAGGCGGAGGAGACCAAGCAAATCTAACACGAGATGGAAGTCCGGTTGTACTTGATCAGTCAATCGTTACTGATCCTACACTTCCTGCTGAGTGTCAGCCACTAGAGTGCGAGCTAAACGGACAATCAGTACCACTAGGCTCTGTTCCAGCAGGTATTGAGATAGTTCATGGAGATAATTCTGTCACATGTCGTGTGCCTGTAGGCGCTGAATGTGGTGATCCTCTGTATGCTGGCGACGAAGATTGCGACCCAACTGTAGTTGATAATAAGCAGATCTCATGTGTTTGTGAGGCACTACGATGTAGCGCCCAGGGACAATGTGTGAAAACTGCAATCACTGCCTCAAGTTGGTCAGCTTCCGCTTGCTCAGACGACTGTAGTGGATGCACAGGAGGCCCAGTAACTGACACAGGTCTCTAGTACTCCAAAATAAAAGTGATTTTTCTCTCCCCATTTGGGGAGAGTTTTTTGTTTTCCAGGAGGATGTGTGTATAATAAGTACATTGGCACCATAGTGAACTTATTCCCTCAAATTGTATAGTATGAAAATTGGCATCGACGCGCGAACAATTCTTTTCCCCAAGACCAAGGATGCTATTGGTCTGGGGCACTATACTTTTCAACTGATCAAGAATTTACTGAAAATCGATCAAAGCAATCAGTACGTCCTGTTTGTTGACAAGGACACAAGGGAAAAGGATATCGCTAAATTTACTCGAAGTAACGTTGAGATCGTCTATTTCCCATTTTCTGCTTATACAAAGTTCCTGCCTGGTATGTACAATGAAATACTTACTAGTGCAATGCTAAAAAAGCAGGATCTAGATGTGCTGCATATGATCTCACCTCTAGCAAGAGTACCCGTTAGCTATAGGGGAAAGGTTGTTACGACAGTGCATGATCTGGGGATGTATAAGGTACCAGAAAATTACCGCAAGATGCGAATAGCGCATGCCAAGACAGTAACTGCCCTCACACTCAACAGAGCCCAACATATCATAACTGCATCGAGAGCCCTATCAAAAGACGTGCGAGAGATTTTTTCTATAGACCAAGAGAGTGTCACTACGGTCTATACTGGCCTTGATCAGAGATTCTTTGATCAGAAAAAGGACAATCAAAAAAAAGTCGCAAAAAAATTTGGAATCACAAAGAAGTATATTCTTTTTCTGGGTACAGTACATCCTGTGAAAAATATTACGCGGCTTTTACACGCATTCTCTCTCTTTAGTGAAAACAGAAGACAGCTAAACGCCTCTGATACAAGTGATTACCAATTACTTATAGCGGGAAAGCCAGGCTGGCTGTCACGGGATATAAAGAATTTCGTACGTGATCTGGACGTTGACAGAGACGTGAAGTTTACAGGTTATGTCACTGCTGACGAAGTATTGCCACTGTTTCACCATGCAGAGTTTTTTGTCTCACCATCTTTGTATGAAGGATTTGGCTCAACTGTCATAGAGGCTTTTGCTGCTGGTACGCCTGTTATTGCTAGTAGAGTTGGATCAATTCCAGAGATTGCAAATGACGCAGCACTGCTCGTAAACCCTATAGATACGCACGAACTAACCCAAGCCTTGGAAGCCTTTGCGACAGATAAGGACTTGCGAGAAAAATATGCACAAAAGGGAAGTTTGAGAGCAAAAGACTTCAGTTGGGAAAAAACAGCTAAGGAGACCCTTGCAGTTTACAAGAAAGTTGCAGGATGATATTATGATCTCACAAGCAGTGAAAGGATTATCATCCTGGAGCCAGAGAAAGAACGTCACACTAAGGTGGATCATTAGAATCTCTCGGGTAAGCCCGTTATAGCTTCAAATAAGGGTGTCACAATCACAAGAAGACACCAAATATCGGTGGTACCACGGCCAATCATATGAAGTCGTCCGTAAAAGCAAGAATGAATTCCATTCTCGATTTTACGGACGTTTTTATTTTCTGTGGTGTGATTAAGTTAATACAATTGTAATATCGCTTCCGACACTACATCAAAATCACCAATCCTATTACAATTTTGACGATCAGCAACCAGGTCAGAAAAGCTCTAGACAAATACAACGAACGACTAATATGTATAAGCACAATTAGATATGAAATTCACACAAAAAGATCGGCGAAAAGCAATTCAATACGAGAAGGATTGGGCGAAGAAGTGGAAGAAGGACAAGACATTCGAGAAATCTGTGGAAAATCGTCCAGAAAATGATTCATATATTTTTTACGATGGTCCCCCTTTTATCACTGGCGCACCTCACGCGGGAACACTCATAAGCTCGACTGTAAAGGACGCTGTTCCACGGTACTGGACTATGAAAGGAAAGCGCGTCGAAAGAAGATGGGGATGGGATTGTCATGGATTACCAGCAGAAACCTTCACAGAAAAAAAACTTGGGCTCAATGGAAAAGAAGACGTTTTAAAATACGGGCTAGAGAAGTATATTATCGCTGCCAAGGAAAACATGGTAGCTACAGGAAGCACTTGGGAGGATACAATCGACCGCATTGGGCGTTGGGTTGATTTTCAGGGAGCTTATAAGACAATGGACAAGGGATACATGGAGAGTATTTGGTGGGCATTCAAAGAGTTATACGAGAAAGGTAAGGTATACGAGGGAGAGAAAGTACTCATGTATTGCCCAAAAGACGCTACGCCACTGAGCAAAAATGAAGTCACCATGGACAAGGGGGCCTACCAAGATGTAACAGACCCTTCTGTTTATATAAAATTTAAGATAAAAGATGACAATCGCTTTCTCCTCGCATGGACGACAACACCATGGACACTTCTTTCTAATACTGCGGTTGCGGTGCACAGTGAAGTCGACTATGTCGAAGTAAAAGTCGGAACGCAAGTATTGATTGTCGCAAGAGATCTTGTAGAGAAGGTTTTCGTAGACGAAAAAAATAAACCTCTTCTCTATGAGATTGGAAAAAAACACAAGGGTAAGGATTTGGTCGGTATGAGCTATGAGCCATTGTTTACCAATCGCGGGGGAAATGCCCATAAAGTCTGGGCAGCTGACTACGTCGGCACACAAGAAGGTACAGGTATCGTTCATCTGGCGCCAGTCTATGGAGAAGAAGATTATGAACTTGCTATGGAAAAAGATTTCCCAGCAGTACACACGATTGACGAGGCAGGTTACTTTACGGAGGGTCCTTGGAAAGGGAACTACGTATGGGATATCAACAAACAAATTGCCAAAGATATGGCGCGATATAGTGTGCAAACCCTCATGGGAGATTACGCAGATTTGCCAGTCGAAAAAAGAATAGAGTTCCATAAAAATACAGCGCAAGAATCAGATGCTACTATCTGGCGCATTGACTACATCAAGCACTCTTACCCGCATTGTCACCGCTGTAATACAAAGCTGATGTATCGCGCTCACCCTAGCTGGTTTATGGATGTGAAGGGTCAAAGAGATGATATGTTAAAGCAAAACCAAAACATTAATTGGTTCCCTGAACACATCAAAAACGGTCGGTTTCGCAAAACAGCAGAGGGTGCGCCAGACTGGAATTTGTCACGTGACCGATTCTGGGCAACACCTTTTCCAGTATGGGAGGGAAAAGGCAAGGATGGTAAGATAAAGCGCATTGTCGTTGGATCCTATGAGGAATTGAAAGATTTATCTGGCATAGAGTTAGAGGACTATCATCGTCCATGGGTAGACGACATTACCTTCGAAAAAGCAGGGGTAACGTACAGGCGTATCGATAAGGTTCTTGACTGCTGGTTTGAGTCTGGAGCAATGCCATTTGCACAATTTCACTATCCCTTTGAAAACAAAGAAAAATTTGAAAAAAACTTCCCCGGTGATTTCATTGTAGAATATGTGGGGCAAGTGCGAGCATGGTTTTACTACATGCACACCATGAGTGTTGCATTATTTGGCGTGAATTCATTTAAAAACGTGATCGTAACAGGTAACGTCATGGGTGATGATGGTTACAAGCTCAGTAAATCACGTGGAAATTTCACAGACCCAAATGAAGCCATGGATACATACAGTGCAGATGCGTACCGTTTCGTCATGTTGTCATCCAACCTCCTTAACGGTGAAGACTATGTGCTACTTGATAAAAATATAAATGACGTACAGCGTAAGCTAGGGATGGTCTGGAATATGTATGATTTCTTCATGATGTACGCGACAGTAGATGGCTGGGAGTCTGATAAAAAAGTGCACGATCCATGGAATAAATCCTCAAACATCCTAGACCGATGGATCCTCAGTCGCCTGCATGAGACGATAAAGGAAGTCGATGAGAATATGCAAATCTATGATATTCCAAATGCTACGCGACCGCTACTTGAGTTTCTCGACGATGCATCAAATTGGTATGTTCGTCGATCACGCAAACGTTTCTGGAAAAGTGAAAGTGACGCCGACAAGCAACAAGCCTACCATACATTACATTATGTGTTAGTGCAGATCGCGAAGATGTTTGCACCGTTTACGCCATTTCTTGCAGAAGAACTTTATACAAATCTGACCGGAGAAGAGTCTGTACATCTCACTGACTGGACTATTGCAGGCAAGGTAGATGAGGGGGTATTGAAAAATATGGAAGCGACACGACAGGTTATAAATGAAGGTTTGGCATTTCGTGCGAAACATGGAATAAAAGTAAGGCAGCCCCTGGCATCAGTCTGTGTAGGATTGTCCCTGGATGAAGATTTTCAAGAGATAGTCAAGGAAGAGCTCAACGTAAAAAAATACATAGTCGATAAAAAAAGAGATAGCACAACAACGCTCGACAAGGAAATTACCGCAGAGCTAAAATCCGAAGGACAGGCACGTGAAATCATTCGTGCAATCCAGCAAGGTCGGAAAAAGGCAGGGCTTGAAGTCGACGATCGGATAACGCTGTCGCATACCGGATTTGGTGAAGTATTTGAAGTTCACGGTGATTTGATCGCACATGAAGTACTTGCAAAAAAAGTAAAAAATGGGAAGGGTGAAGCTGAATGCTATACGGAGTCAAAGAAAATAGATGGCAAGCTTTTCTCATTCTGGGTTGCCAGGGAAGCGTAGAATAAATTGCTCAGGTTTAATTGCGTCAAAATGAAAGAGAATTATCTTGCAGTTGCACTGACCAAGAGGGATGTAGGCGAGGCAGATCGTTTATACACTTTCTACACCAAGGAAGAGGGTATGCTTTTTGTAGGTGCAAAAGGAGTACGAAAGATGGGCGCAAAACTAGCAGCGCATACTGAGGACTATATGTTGACAAGAATCGTAATCGCAAAAAACTTCGGACCAGGAACGCTAGCTGGAGCGTACAGTGAGAAGAGCTCAATTCAAATCAGAGGTGACTACGATGCTTTATGTACTCTGGAAAGAATCAGGGGAATCTTCATCAGATTAATGCGTAGCCAGCAACAAGACAAGTACGTATTTGACCTTCTCGTAGATCTTATAGACGCAATAGAACAGTCTGTAAAACAAACCAGCAGTAAGACAAAAGATTTATCTGAAGAAAGCTATAGGCCACAAGAGTACCTTGGGAGTGCATTTCTTCTAAAACTGTATGAATCAATGGGATATCGTTTTCCACTTGATGAATGTGCTGTATGTGAAAAAAGCTTAGAACCAGAGAAAAATTTTTTTAGTGCCTACGATGGTGGTGTACTATGCTCTGGATGTGCTCGAAATATGCCTCACAGCTTACCTCTTGATGTGGATACACTAAAAGCGATGCGACTAATCAACACACACGATTTTTCCCAAGCACAAAAGGTTATAATAACTAAACGTATAGCATCTCAATTACAGTTAATCACTGATCATATAGCCACATGGGTTTTACGTTAAGAAGAAGATGATCTGCTATAATAAAGTAGTCAAAAAAGTAGAAAAAAATGGCACTCAAAAAAATTCGTGACGATCTCTACAAAAGAGATTCACAATATGCTAAAAGGCGTCACGTAGATCCAAGTGAAAACCAATGGAACAAAAAGGATGGATTGGAGTCGGATTCGGGGATGTGGACTAGGGCAAAAGATTCACTTGCGAACATTCGTATGACCGCAACTTTGTGGGCCTCTCTCGTGGTCATACTAGTTTTTGTCGTGAGTGCTCTTGCCTACCTGTACGTACGTTATCAACAATCCTACTTTTCAGAAAATAATGTGACGATGATCCTCGAAGCCCCAGAAAATATTCCTAGCAATAGAGCATTTGAGGGAATTGTGCGGGTGATCAATAAAAATCGTGCTGATCTGGAAAGCGCATCTATCTCAGTAAGATTTGATGAGTACTTCCGATTTGAAGAGTCAACAATTTTTACGCAGCTGGATGACCGCACAATTAGTGCAAACGTAGGAAAAATTGAATCAGGTCAGACTAAAGAGTTTAAGTTTACTGGGCAATATATCGCACCGCAAGACGAGGTCGGTGTACTCACTGCTACTCTTGGATACGATTCCGGTCTCATATCCAGCTCCTATGAAAAAAAAGCAAGCACTTCTTTGGCCTTAACATCTTCCCCGATCACAGTGGATATTATTGCTCCGAGTGAGCTTTCAAGTGGGGATCTCGCACAATTACGTATTCTATACAAAAATGAATCTGAGGAAGTGATACCTGATGTAAACATGGAAGTGAGTTATCCGTCAGACTTTATATTCCAATCATCTGACCCAAAATCTATAAATGAGGAATCACGAGAAAGCCAAAACGATGCAGACAATCAAACGCTCCACTGGTCTCTTGGAACGCTAAAGCCAGGGCAGAGTGGTGAGGTAAATTTTCGGGGAATATTACAGGGCAGAATTGATGATATAAGGATTTTTTCTACAAACATGTCAGCCTTACACGATCAAAGTCAGGAAAGAGTTCCTTATAGTCAAGATCAGCATAACTTTAGAATTGTTAAATCACCGTTGACAATTGTACAGTCAACTGTAGGAAACAAGGATAATGTGGTAGGAACAAGTGAAAGATTAGAGTTTATCGTTGCTTTTGAAAATACAAGCGCGATTCCACTACGAAACATCATTCTCAAAGCCTTTCTGGAAGATGACGATGTACTAGATTATACAGCACTTGTTGCTGGTGGCGGTGGATTCTTTGATATCAATGAAAAATCCATAACCTGGAAGGCCGTAAATATTCCTGCTCTTGCGATACTCAATCCGGGACAGGCTGGATCAGTACGTTTTAGCGTACCTACGAAAGATCATGTGCCTGTTACAAACATCAAAGATAAGAATTTTACGATTTCCTCGCGGGTAGTTGCAAACTCCCCAGACTTTCCTGATCTCGCAAGTCAAAATAAAAATGCAGTAAGTAACACTCTCGTCTCCAAGGTTGCATCAAAAATTCTTTTGAGATCAACAATTACGCAAAATGAGGGCCCCTTCCCACTTCAAGTAGGTGTGCCAACAAAATTTCAAGTGACACTTCAATCTGGAAGTACAAATAATAATTTAAAAGATGTCGTCTTGGTGGGCAATTTAGAATCTGGCGTAAGGATTACTTCGCAACAAGAGCAATCCGTCGAAAGTTTTACATACAACGATCGAACGAATCAATTTAGGTGGAATCTAGGAACGATCGAAAGTACTACTGGAATACTTAACCCGTACAGATCTTTTAGTTTCGAGATTGAAGTAAACTCTAGTGTGAACACAAGTACAAAAAACTATATCCAAGACCTACGTGTCAGTGGCTCCGATATGTTTACAGGAAAGAAAATTGAAATCTCAGGAGGCTCAATCGGAGAAAAAAATGTAAATAAAATCAACAGATAATGATCTTTACTAAGGAAGAGTCGCAGTCGAACAGATATGATATGGAAAGGTCTGGAATTCTCCACACGAGAGTTGGAGATTTAATGACGCCGTTTTTTATGCCAGATGCAACGCGAGCAAGCGTGCGCGGTCTTACAAACCAGCAACTCAAAAGTGTCGGTATCCACCCAATGGTAGTAAATACTTATCATCTCATGCTTCAGCCTGGTCAACAGTTTCTCCACGATCACGGTGGGGTGCATAACCTGATGCAATGGGACGGTCCGTTACTATCGGACAGTGGCGGATATCAAGTGTATTCATTGATTCACAAAAACAAAGAACTTGGAAAAATTACAGAGCAAGGTGCACACTTTCGAAGTGTGATCGATGGGTCAAAACATATACTGACACCACAAAAAGCAATTGAGATACAGTTTGCAATTGGATCAGATATGATGATTGTCCTCGATGATCCGAGACCACCAGATGCGCCAAGGCAAGAGCATGAAGCGGCCGTGCAAAGGACAGTCAGATGGGCACAAGAGTGCAGGGATTATTTTGACAATCAATGCCTACAAAGGGGATTGTCGCAACACGACAGGCCTCTCCTCTTTGCAGTTGTTCAAGGTGGTCCCTATGTGCAGTTACGACAAAAATGCGCAGCACAACTTGCTAAAATTGGATTTGATGGGTACGGGTTTGGTGGGAGGCACATAGATAGTGACGGTAATTTTATGGAGCAAATTATTCGTGAGACTGCAGCAGCCATCCCAGATGATGCACCACGATTCGCACTTGGCATTGGTACGCCCCACGATATCGTGCGTTGCTATAGGGCAGGATGGGATATGTTTGATTGTGTTATACCCAGCAGAGAGGGTCGGCACGGAAGAATTTTTACGTGGTCTCAGGCACCAAAAGGGAATGCTATAATAAAAAGCAAAGATGCTAGCGATTTTTACGATACAATCAATATCTCAAACGCTAAATTCGTCAAAGATTTTACACCACTCGATTCATTTTGCAAATGTTACGCCTGTAAAACGTACACTAAAAGTTACATAAGGCACCTGTTTCATGTCGGCGAGCCTCTTGGAGCTCAAATGGCATCTCTACACAACCTACATTTCTATACAACACTCATGGAACACTTATCAAATACAAAATAAAATATGAATTCATCTATTGGTATATTTACTAAATTCCCAGAAATCACAGCAAGGCTTTCACTTTCACCAGCTGGAAATATGAAGTTCCGCGATAATGAAGAAGACGAGCAAGCACGTGAGAACCAGAAAAAATTTCTAGGTGGAGTAGGAATTGATCATGAACAATTTATCTATGGTCGTGTCATTCACGATGTCAACGTCGTTGTCGCTGATCAAGACACAGATCGTGTAATGAGAGATACTGATGCTTTGATCAGTAAAACACCTGGACTTTTCGTTGGTGTGACTGTTGCTGACTGCTTCCCGGTATATTTTTACGATGGAGTAGCTGGGATCTGCGCTGTAGCGCACGCTGGCTGGCGCGGAACAGTAAAAGGCATTTTGCCTACAACAGTGGATAAAATGATAGAGGTAGGCTCAAAACCCGAAGACATTCACATAGAGTTCGGTCCTGGCATTTCACAGGCCAATTTTGAATTTCACTACGCAGAAATGATCAAGGAATTTGGGCAATATTCGCAGGATAAATACATCGACTCAGGAAGTAGTTTAGACAAAATAACAATAGATTTGCAAGCAATTCTCTGTGATCAATTACTTGATAAAGATGTAAAGCTCGAAAACATCAAATACTGTGGAGAATGCACCTTCGCTGACGAGAGATTTTTCAGTGCGAGAAGGCACCACGGTGAAACACATCACGCAATGATGGCTGTCATCGGCATCAATAAATAGTTACAGAGCAAGTTTCTTGTAATCAAGAGCATTAACCGCTATAGTGAGTGGGAACACTAAGTAATAAAGGAGTGTAGTCACTTTTCGAGATCTACTTTGATACAAATTTTATGGGGAAAAAGGTCACAATGGAAGAATTAGTTGCTTTTTGCAAAAGAAGAGGATTTATTTTTGCCTCAAGCGAGATTTATGGCGGATTTGCAGCGGTCTACGACTATGGACCATATGGTGTAGAGCTGGCAAAGAACATTAGAGAAATTTGGTGGAAAGAAATGGTACAGCTACATCCCAACATTGTCGGACTCGATAGTAGTATTTTTATGTCTCCAAAAGTTTGGGAGGCATCAGGTCATGTAGGAGGGTTTAGTGATCCGCTTGCAGAGTGTAAACAATGTCACACACGAGCAAGGGTTGATCACCTACTGGAAGATATTGGCGTATTTGCCGATGAAAAAATGTCAGATGAAGAAATTGGAACATTACTGACGCGCCATGCAGCGAAAGTCGTCTGTCCAAAATGTGGACAGAAAGATTTTTCTGCTCCAAAGAGTTTTAATCTCTTGGTAAAGTCAAACCTCGGAAATTTCACGGGCAGTATGGATGACCCAGCGTATCTGCGCGGGGAAACATGTCAAGGCATCTATGTTAACTATAAAAATGTTGTGGATACAGCTCGCGTCAAAGTTCCATTTGGTATAGCACAGATTGGTAAAGCATTCCGTAATGAGATTACTGCGAGGCAATTTATTTTCCGAAAGAGAGAGTTTGAGCAAATGGAGATGCAATACTTTGTCAATCCAGATCAAGCAGCAGAATCTTATGAGCAGTGGCGACAAAAGAGATGGTCTTATTATGTAGACACTCTCGGCCTCAAGGAAGAAAACTTGAAATGGCACGAGCATGAAAACTTAGTTTTTTATGCCAGTGCTGCATGGGATATAGAGTACAACTTTCCATTTGGATTCAAGGAGCTAGAAGGAATACATAACAGAGGAGATTATGATCTATCTACTCACGCTAAGCACTCTGGGACAAAATTGATTTATAGAGATCCAAAGACAAATCAAGAGTATACGCCACATGTTGTCGAGACATCAGTAGGCGTAGACCGTACTTTCCTCGCTGTACTCACAGATGCATATACCATAGAGGAATTTGAAAAAACTGATAATGAGGGGAAGAAGTCACTTGATTCACGAACAGTCCTCAAAATCCCCAAGAAGCTTGCTCCTGTAAAAATCGCAGTGTTTCCATTAATGAGAAACAAACAGGAACTTGTAAGTAAGGCAAAAGAAGTATTTGAAAGCCTCGCACACAACTATATCTGCGAATTTGATGACAATGGAAACGTTGGAAAAAGGTATCGTAGACAAGACGAGATCGGCACGCCATGCTGTGTCACAATTGACTTTGATACACTCAATGACAACACTGTAACGATCCGCGATAGAGATACGATGGAGCAAGAAAGAATAAGAATAGAAGATCTAGGAGAATATTTCAGCAAATATTTTTAATTTAATCACAGAATATGACAACAAAAAACACGAAAGACCATACTCCTTCAAAGACAGTACTCAAAAAGTACGCAAAAGTCCTTGTGAGATTTGCACTGCACGGCGGTAAAGGTATAAAAAAAGGAGAGGTAGTTTATCTAGTAGGCTCAGAAGTCACCAAACCGCTTTTCTTAGAGGTACAAAATGAGATACTTGCCGCCGGAGGTCATGTGATCAGTAGCTTCAGGCCAGACGACGATAAGGAGCTCAATTTTTCACGTGAGTTTTATAATAAAGCAAACAAAAGTCAGTTAGAATTCTTCCCTGAGAAGTACATGAAAGGTTTGATTGACTCGATCGACCATTCCATAAATTTAATTGCAGATGTCAATAAAGAGGCGCTCAAAGGAGTAGATCCCAAGAAAATCATGTTGCGCGGGAAATCCATGAAACCTTTTATGGATTGGCGCCAGAAAAAGGAACACCAGGGAAAATTCTCATGGACTCTTTGCCTTTACGGAACAAAAGAATCTGCTAAAGTCGTAGGTCTCACACCCAAACAGTATTGGAATGAGATTATCAAAGCTTGCTATCTTGATGAGGAGGATCCAGTAAAGAAATGGCGCAAACTTTATCGAGATCTCGAGAAACACCGCAAAGCGCTTAACAAAATCACGCCGAAAACAGATAAATTTCATATCGAAGGCAAAGATGTCGATCTCTGGATTACGCCGGGAGAGAGTCGTCAGTGGCTTTGTGGCCGTGGTGCAAATATCCCAAGCTTTGAAATTTTTACGTCTCCTGACTGGCGTGGTACAGAGGGTTGGATATACTTCAATCACCCTCTCTACAGATACGGGAATATTATGGAGGGCATTAAACTGACATTTAAAAATGGGCGTGTCATAAGTAGCAGTGCTAAAAAAGGAGAAAAACTGATCAAGCAGATGATTGCAACACCAGGAGCAGACAAAATTGGCGAATTTTCTCTCACAGACAAAAGATTTTCTCGCATCACAAAACCAATGGGGGAAACACTTTTTGATGAAAACATGGGCGGTCCACAGGGAAATACGCATCTAGCGCTTGGCATGGCATACAGGGATACATTTTCCGGTGATGTTTCAAAACTTACAGACAAACAAGCTGAGAAACTCGGATTTAACGACTCGTCTGTTCACACAGATATCATCTCAACAACTAGGAGGATAGTAACTGCACATCTCAAGGATGGGTCAGAGGTAGTGATTTATAAGGATGGAAAATTCGTTTTATAGTGTGTATTCCCATCGACAATTGATTCACTATTATTTTGATAAATGAGAAATTTCATCATAAATCATTTTGCAGATTATCTAGCATGTTTTCAAGATGAAAAGGAATCTTTCGAGAGGCTTAAAAAACAGATTGAAAATTCTGAAAGTCTCACAGATCGTAAAAATATGAATGGTCACGTGACTGCTAGTGGTCTCGTTATCTCACCTAAAGGAAAGATCCTTCTTATTTTTCACAAGGCAGGACAAAGATTCCAGCAACCTGGTGGACACGTTGATGTGTCAGATCTCAATATCATTACTGCCGCGATGCGTGAAATCCGCGAAGAAACTTCTTTGGAGGAAATTAATCTACATCCATGGCACGAAAAGCATGCACATCCTATTAATATAGACTCACATTATGTCGCGCCCAGACTGGAAAAAGATGAAACCGAGCACTATCATCACGACTTCATCTACCTCTTCACTACTGCACAAACATCAATTACATTGCAACAATTAGAAGTTGGCGATTATAAATGGATCGATCCACACAAAGACAAGCAAGATTCTCTCCATGTCAAAAAATCAATCAACAAAGCCAGAGAACTCGGAATAATCTAAAAGGGAAGCGTATAATTAATTGATTGTGCATCTGCTTTGGCATCCCAATCACTTGTGTCCATAGGAATCTCTACAACATCAAGAAGGTCTTTGTATTTAAGAATCTTATTTTTAAGTGCATACTCATAAATATCCTTTGTGACCTTCACGTCGTCTTTACAGTATTTCTCAATTTTATCAATCTCTCCATTTTTCCACCACTCGATCGCCTGAAGGCCATGACCACTTTTGCCAACGCCAATAGTTGCTTCTGCCACATTATCAAGTCGAACGCCCTTACCAAGAGACTTGCGAATCTCTTTGAGGAGGTCGAGTGATCCAACTGCGGTTAAGTCTCCAGGGTAGTATTTATTTAAAAGTGGAATATCAAAATGATCAGAATTATAGCCAATCAATAGGTCTGTATCCTCTAAGATAGGCCATAAGTCAACCATATTTTCCTCGGTATAAGTTATATACTTCTGATCTTTGTAATCGTAGATAACTAATAGTGATATATCAAGATCTTCACTTCGATTAGAGCCAACTTCTTGAAAGGTATTTTTGGTTTCTATATCAAAGACAATTTTTCTCATAAGATGTGATGTGGATTAAGTTACGATTAGTGCAGTACTTCTTCTAAGCGAGATATATAGCATACCAACAAAAGGTACTACATAAATGTAACCGCAAGAAAAAGATAACAATAGAACTATTTTAGCATTTTGGAGTACATGCTACAATATTTACATCACAATACATGATTAGACTGAGAGTGAAAAAAAGTGAGAGGTGGATTGATAAACTATACGTAACAAAAACGAGCTCAAAGCAAAAGGGGGTGTGAGATCTGACAAAAATATGATTACAATGATACTGCGTGTCATCTTCCTCCTCATTATGGGGTCTGGGATATATATGTGGCATAAATCAGCTCAGAAAGACATCGTGTACTCAACCCAGCAAGAAGCTACCAGTGTAGACGAGGTACAACCACAACAACTAATCGTTGAGAATCCTGTAGAATTTGATGAGGCGACAACACAAGTTGAAAATCAAGTTGAAGAAATACGAGTAGAGCTCCCAAGCTCTGTAAAAAATGACGTGCCATTTGTAACGCAAGCCCCACTTGCACAATGGGAGGATAAACGTTTCCAGGATGCTTGCGAAGAAGCATCGATCCTCATGGCACATCAGTGGGTTGGCGGGGATAAACAGCTCTCAAACGAGGACGCCACTACAGCACTCATTGAGATCTTCGAGGCACAGAAGCCATTATTTGGGGAGCAAACAATCGATACATCTACAAGTGATACAGCGCTTTTAATGGAAGAATTCTTCGGTCACAAGGTAAGTGTGGTAAACAATTTTGCACTTGAGGAAATGTTACAAGTTTTAGCCAGAGGTCAAATTATCATTGTTCCTACTGATGGCAAAAAACTAAAAAACCCATACTTTTCAGGCGATGGACCAGAACGACACATGCTTGTCGTTACAGGATTTGATAATAGAAAAAAGCGATTTATCACCAACGACCCAGGGACCAAGAGAGGAAAAGAATATGCGTATAGCTACGATGTTCTTTATGAGTCTATCAGAGATTACGAGACTGGAGTCAAAGAGCCAATAGAAGTACAAAAAAAGGCGATGATTATTGTAGGAAAATAAAATATGAATATACTAAAGTGGAAATACTGTCCTTTTTGTGGCTCGCAAGACATTACGCACAGAGCAAACTATCTCAGTTGCACTAAGTGTGATCGCGGCATGTATGAAAACGTTTCAGCAACGTGTAGTATTGCACTTTACACACAGGAGGGACAAGTAGTATTTTGTGAAAGAGCAAGAGAGCCACACAAGGGGAAGTATGATCTACCTGGAGGATATGTGGATCCCGATGAATCAGGGGTGCAGTGCATAGCACGAGAAATCAAAGAAGAGCTCGACTTTGATTTGATCATTGACGACATAAAACTACAGATGACCGCGCCAGAGGTATCACCTCTAGGTCATGATCTTTACACGCAGTTTCTTGACCTTAATTTTATTTATCAAATTTCCCAAGAAGATTTCAAGAAAATGAAAGCACTTGACGATGTGGCATCGATACGACTCGTGTCATTTGATGAATTAAAAACCGTAGAACTTGCCTGGGAACACGACAAACTAGCCATGCAAATGCTTCAAAGTCAATTGGATGGGAAGCGTTAAAATTTACAAAAAATATAGGTAGTGCGTATCATTGTAACAAGCACAAAATGCTATAGGCACTCCATCTCAAATAGAGAAGTATATCTCCTTCTGACTATATGCGCTCGCGCTTTAAATACCTCAAAATAACAAGTAAAGATTTTGCTAGTAGTAGAGTGCAGGATTGACGGTTGCACCTGTTGGGATCTGAATGCCAGAAACACTAGAAGAATTAACAATTCTGAAAGTCGATTTAACAAAAATTGTAAAATGTAAATGTGTAGCTGTAGAAAACCCTGTGTTGCCCATGACGCCAATCTGCTCTTTACCGGAAACTTTCTGACCTTTTGAGACATCGATTCGTGAAAGGTGCCCATAAAGAGAAACGAGTCCATTACCATGATCGATTGTAATCCATTTCCCATATCCATAGCGACCCATATTGCCTGTCGCCAACACTTTTCCTTCACCTGCGCTAAGAATTTCTCTTGCAAAGCGACCAGAGTAGTCCACACCATTGTGATTTCCTCCTTTATAGTGATGAGAAAAAGATGTTTTTCCATACCCTTGTGTAACTTTGTATGGACTTTTCACAGGACGTGAAAGATCAGCCTCACTTTTTGATGGGAGGTCTTTCAATGAAAATGTCCCAGTATAGGATGTTGCAAGTGAATCAATTTCTTGTTGGATTGAAAGTTGCTCTTCCAAAACGTCCTCTAGGCGCTCTTCATATTTTTCTTGTTCAACTTTTGTTTCTAGTGCGTCAAGGGATTTAATATTCTTTGTTTTTTCTACAGCAGAGTTTTTCTGTCGTAATTGTTCTTGTAGGTCCTGTACCTGAACTTTCTTGGATGCGAGCTCCTTCTCACTTTTCTCCAAGAGTTCTTTTTCTCCGATGATGATTGTGGTGAGTTCACCTAACTTTTGGCTAATTTGTGATTGACTGCCTGCAAAAGTAAATCGATCTTCGTCTCTAGGAAATATATCGTCTACCTGTTCATTATTTCGCAAAGCATCATATTGATTGAATATAATACGAGATAGGAGCTCTTTTTGTTTATTGATAACTTGGTTTTTTGCAGCTACTTTATCTTTTACGGCGGCAATTTCACCTTGGAGTGTTGCAATCTTTTGTTTATTCTGCGAGATGTCCTTTTCAATTGTCTGACTTTGTATTTCAAGAGAATTTACTTGTGAGGTGATAGAAGACTGTTCTTTCTCCTTAAGTTCGATGAGTTTACGATACTTTTCTTCTTTCTCCTGCAATTCCTCCAATGCGTCTTGCTTATCTTCTAGAGAATCAGCTAATACATTTTGGGGCAGTATTAGTACGATGATAACGACTATTAGTATCCCAAAAACAACTGCAGCAAGTGCAGTTTTGTGAATTTGCAGTGTAAAACGAGAATGTGGAAATTGTATCATGAGTAGGCAGAGTTTCAGAAATATAAATTGTAGCTGTATTATAGCAAGATTGAGTTATTGGTGAAAGATGTGATGTATGCGGAATTCATAAATCAAAAATCTGCAAAAAAGCCTCGATCATCAATTTTGTCCACATGTAAACAATGACAATCCAACGAATTAGTGGAAAATTATGCTATAGTAAACATACAAAGTTTCACATAATAAAGGGTGTGCAAAGTAGTGAGGTCGGTTGCACAACAAATGTGATATAATATAAATATAAACAGTAATCAGTTCGTGCATATGGAAAGAGATGAAAACTTTGTCGACCAAGTTGTAAAAATGCTTGTCGACCACCCAGAAGACGTAAAAGTAGACCGTACTGTAGATGAGATGGGAGTGCTTATCACGCTTAGTGTACATCCTGACGACATGGGTATGGTTATTGGCCGTGAAGGGAGTACCGCTAAAGCACTGCGCACGCTTCTACGAGTTGTCGGAGCAAGAAATAACGCTCGCGTAAACCTAAAGATCAATGAGCCAGAGGGATCAGAACGTCGAGAGCGGCAAGACCGTGACAGCGCACAACGCGTTGCAGATAGGCCAGAACATGTTCCGCCAACAAACGAAAAGAAGACACTCGACGAAGTAGTGGGAGACATCCAAATCTAATCAAAGATGTAAATCGACTGAGTAAAAGCACCCATTATTAGATAATAGGGTGTTTTTACTTTGCAAAGCACGATACTGACAGTATCTTGTTTCAAACACCATGTTTTCAATTTACTTCGTTGGAGTGTACAATAGATGCATGCAAATCAATATACTTACAATTTTTCCCGAAGCAGTCGAGGGTTACTTCCAGTCCTCAATAATGAAGCGTGCTCAGCAGCAAAATGTTCTGACACTGACCACATATGATATTCGTAGCTATAGCACAAGTAAGCACGGGAATGTTGATGATACTCCCTACGGCGGCGGTGCTGGCATGGTGATGCAAGTCGAACCAATTCATAGAGCGATCAAAAATATCAAAACAAAAGACAAGAAGACCCATGTCATTCTCCTTAGCGCAAAGGGCAAGAGATACACACAACGTGACGCAGATCGACTGAGCGCATATGATTCACTTACTTTTATCTGTGGTCGTTATGAGGGCATCGATGAGAGGGTTGCGCAGCATATTGCGGATGAAGAAATCTCCCTAGGAGACTTCGTCCTAACAGGAGGAGAGTTAGGGGCTATGACAATTTCTGATAGTATAGTCCGATTACTACCAGAAGTTCTCGGTAACAGCCAAAGTGCTGTCCATGAATCTCACAAAGAACCTGGCTATACTGAGCACCCACACTACACAAAACCTGAAACATATAATGGATGGAGTGTACCATCAGAGCTTCTCAGTGGAGATCATGGCGCGATCGAGAAATGGCGTAAAAAAAACTCCAACAAAAAAATGTAACAACATAACATTCGTCAGCAGAACAAAATGTAAAAGTCCAAATAAGAAAAACGAAACCAATGATTGTAAAGAGACGTAAAAAAAATATACGCTCATCAAAAAAAATCATTCGCAAGTCGACAGCGCGAAAGACTCCGAGTCGAACATCAGGGAGTAATGGTGCATCTTCAAGTAAGGGTGGAAGTAGATTTTTTCATGTTGAAGGCACTTCTGACAAGTTACTACTTGGATCAATTATTGCACTGACACTGTTTGGATTATTGATGATTGCAAGTGCTGGTGTGATTTATGCAAATGATCGTTTCGATGATCCTTACTACTTTTTCAAAAGACAGGTCATCGGCGTTGTTGCTGGAATAATTGCATTGCTGGTTCTCGAAAGAATCGACTATCACTTTTTTCGCAGATGGTCATTATTCATTTTCTTAGGAGCTACCATACTTTTGGTCCTTGTTTTAGTCCCTGGTCTAGGTGTGGACGTCAATGGGGCGACGCGGTGGATCTCTGTCGGAAGCATCACGATCCAGCCAGCAGAAGCAGTAAAACTAGCAATGATACTTTATATTAGCGCTTGGTGTAGCGCCAAAGGAGTCAAAAGAATTACAGACACCGTCGAGGGATTTGTGCCATTCCTAGCCATTATTGGAGTGATTTGTTTCCTGATAATTCTACAACCTGATGTTGGAACGATGAGTGTGATTGTGCTGATTGCTATAAGCATCTTTTTCGTAGCAGGGGCTACGATGAAACATCTCGGTATAATAGTGCTAGTTGGAATTGCCCTATTACTTTCTCTAATTAAGGCAGCTCCATATAGAATGCAACGTCTTCTGACGTTTCTCAATCCTGAACAAGATCTGCAAGGTGCTGGGTACCATATTTCGCAAGCGGCAATAGCAATCGGCAGCGGAGGCCTGTTAGGACTTGGGCTAGGTCACAGCAGACAAAAGGGCTTGTACCTACCAGAACCAGTTGGGGACTCAATCTTTGCTATAATTGCCGAAGAATTTGGCTTTATAGGGAGCATTTTTTTTGTTGGCATGATTATGTTGGTCGCTTGGAGAATATACAGCATCGCAAAAAATGCCCCCGATCTCTTTGGTCGGTTGGTGGCTACTGGAATTGGAGTGTGGCTTATCGGGCAAGCATTTATGAATATTGCTGCAATAAGTGGGCTTATGCCACTCACAGGGATTCCGCTTTCATTTGTGAGCTATGGCGGGACGGCTATGGTCTTTGCACTAGCCGCTGTCGGAATTCTTTTAAATATTTCGCGTCAAAGTAGGCTATAGTCAAGGTATAGTAAAAAGGTCCGTTCTGTTATAATAGAAAAGTAAATCTCTGGAGAAAGTATTATTGCGATCTCTAATGTCAATGAATATGAGAATTGTACTAACAGGCGCCGGTTCAGCAGGTCATATTTACCCGTTAATCGCCGTTGCAGATGAACTAAAGAAACAAGTGCCAGACGCCCAAATGCTCTACATCGGAACACGATCACAGCTACATGAAGTTGCAGACGCAGCAATGGAAAAAAATGACATCCCAGTCAAAAATATCCTGACAGGAAAAATGAGGCGATATTTCTCTTGGCAATACTTCATAGATTTTATCCGAGTGCCAATGGGAATTATTCAGTCACTGTGGATTCTTCTTGTATATATGCCAGACGCCGTTTTTTCCAAAGGCGGGTACGCTGCGGTACCAGTTGTAATTGCAGCATGGATTTATCGTATCCCAATACTAACGCATGAAAGTGATGTAATCCCAGGTTGGGCAAATCGTGTCGGAGGAAAATTTTCTCGTTTTATTGCACTAACATTCCCAGAGGCGAGGAGGTATTTTGCGAAAAGTAAAACAGTTGTGACAGGTAATCCGATGCGGCAAATCATGACGCAAGGCGATAAAGATCGAGCGCGTAACAAGTGGGGTATTGACTCATCATCACAAGTAGTTTTTGTATTTGGCGGATCGCAGGGCGCCAGATCAATCAATGATGCAACTGTTCGTATCCTATCTGAAGTTACAAAACAAGCGCACATCATTCACATGTCAGGAAAAGGAGAATATGATCGTACAAGAGAGGCAGCAGGAAAAAAAGGCTTTCGTGGCAATGATGGTCGCTACACATTAATTCCGTATCTCGAGCGTGAAGACATGGCTGATGCCTACGCGATTGCTGATCTGGTAGTAGCTAGGCCTGGAGCTGGCACAATCACAGAAATTGCAGCCAATGCAAAAGTTTCAATTTTAATACCACATAAATCATCGGCGAATGGACACCAAAGAATGAACGCTTTTAGCATTGCAGATGCGGGAGCTGCTATTGCTCTAGATGAGGTAAACATAGGGGAGCACATATTAAGTGAAAAAATCAATCAACTTTTAGTATCGACGCAGCTCAGAGAACAGTTTACTACAAACATTAAAGATTTCTATCAAGAAGATGCTCCCAAAAAAATAGTAGCAGGTATTTTACAAATGCTGCGTTAGTTACACAATATCATGGAATAACATTGCAATTGTTTAAATGGATCAGAAAAAAATTTTTATCATAGGCATTGAGGGTGCTGGCACATCAGCTCTTGCGATGATGTACAAAAAAATGGGACACGATGTCACGGGCTCAGACGATGGGGATGGTTTTTACCGAGCTGTTCTCATAAATGCAGGGATTAGTGTTTTTGAAGGATTTAGTGAAGAAAATATTACTGCAGAATACGACTTTTATGTACACTCAACGGCTTTCGATGAGTCAAATATTGAGGTGAAGAAATGTCAACAAGAAGGTCACACTATAATGAACTATCCGCAAGCAATCGGAAAACTGACGGAAGAGTTTTACACAATCGCTGTTTGTGGAACACATGGCAAGACAACGACAACTGGGTACACAACAAGCGCACTGGTTGGTGCGGGACGTGACGTAAGTGCAATCATTGGCGCTCCGGTTGTTGGGTGGAAAGGTGGTGCCCGCGTTGGTGCAGGAAAAGAATTCGTCCTCGAGGCGGATGAATATCAAAACAAATTAGCTTTATACAAATCGCAGGCTGTCATCGTGACGAGTATTGATTACGATCATCCTGATTTCTTTCCAGATCTTGAATCATACAAAAAAGTGTACATAGATTTTATCATGCGCATTCCACGCACAGGGTTTTTGGTCATACACTACCCTGATTGGAAATTGCTGGATATAGCAAAGGATGTTCAATGTCAAGTCATCACTTATGGTGACGTTGGTCAGGCTGATGCAATACTTGCAGAAAGAAAAGTCACGAAAAATCATCAGGAAATTTCTTTCCACTATAAAGAGGAAAATCACACATTTTCGACCAGACTGCCGGGGAAACACAATGCGCTTAATGCCCTTGCTGCATGGCTGTTAGCGAGGAGTATTTCTGGAAATAATAGCGGCGTCGCTGACGGTATAAAAGCTTACAAGGGCGTCGCAAGAAGGTTTGAAGCGAAAGGTCACATCAATGGGGCTGCAAGTATCGATGATTACGCTCATCATCCAGAAGAAATTCGTATGACGCTTGCTACGGTAAGAGAATTGTACCCACAAAAAAAACTGATCGCAGCTTTTCATCCACACACATTTACCAGGACAAAAAAACTACTTGATGAATTTGCCAGGACTCTCGACATCGCAGATGAGGTAGTTATCCTTGATATTTATGGAAGTGCAAGAGAGTGCCACGGAGGTGTGCATGCAACTGACTTGGTAGACGCAATTAATCAGGGTGTAACAAAAAAAGCGCGGCATATTGAGCAGATTGAAGAGCTAGCAACTTGGGCAATGAAGAATCTCACACAAGATGATGTATTTATAACGCTTGGAGCTGGCGATATCTACAAAGTTCATGATGAAATTCAAAAAAATATATCCACAAATGATTGATTTGTTGGGGTGATAATTCTCTTTCACGACACTACAAATTACAGTACAATAGTCTACAGAAGAATCATTTCCACTACATAAAATATTTCTATGGAAATCTACATCATCCTCGCATTCTATGTAATTATCCTGCTATATAGTATTATCCTACATGAGGTTTCTCATGGGGTCGTTGCTTTGTGGCTTGGTGATCAGACTGCAAAACTTGCAGGAAGGCTGACATTGCAACCGCTACCTCACATCGATCCTGTCGGTTCAATCATTTTGCCTCTTGTGATGATCCTGACGACGCCATTTGCTTTTGGCTGGGCAAAGCCTGTACCATACAACCCGAGTTACCTCAGCTGGAAAAAATGGGGTCCAGTAGCCGTAGCCTTTGCGGGACCACTTACCAATTTTATCCTCGCATTTCTAGCTGCAATCATCGGAAAAATGATTCCACTTGGACCAGCGCAAAAAAATGACATTATCCTCTCACTTCGCAACCTAATGGAAAGTGACATCGTGGGCCTTGTTGCAGGAAATCTCAGTGCAATTTTTTTCGCTACGTGTGCCATGATAATCTTTTGGAATGTTCTTCTAGGTATTTTTAATTTAATACCAATTCCACCTCTTGACGGGTCAAAATTACTTTTTGCTCTCGTGCCTTTTCCACCACAAGCTGAAGACTTCCTTAATAGATGGGGTTTTATGATAGTTCTAGGTGTAATTTTCTTCACACCTATAGGGAACATCTTCGGAAGCGTTCTGTCCAGTATTCTAAATATATTTTATGGGATCGCCATATAAGGCGACACAATAATAAATATGAGGATGTTCAGTGCAAGAAATATGCTATAATTGCTCCACAATAAAAATTCCATGGATATAAAAAAGGAGCTTATCACAATAAAAAGTCAGATCGATCAGGGGATTGAGGAGATTTTTGACGAAGTCATTTCCCAAACGAAACAGCAAGACGAGCGCATGGCAAAAGTAGTCATGTACTTACGAGACATCATTCTAGCAGGCGGGAAAAGGGCACGTCCAATGTTGGTATTGCAAGGGTACAAAGCTGCAGGTGGAAAAGACTCTCAAAAAATCATGCGCGCAGCGATAGGTATAGAGTTAATCCATGTCTCGTTGCTAGTTCACGATGATATTATGGATCGAGACGATATGCGACATGGGGTAAATGCGATACATGCGCATTTTGCTGCACATGCAAATAAAACTTTTGGTACAAATCTTGACGATGATCAAGCTGCGCACTTTGGTGTGAGCACAGGGATCAATGCAGGTGTGTATTGTTATGCGCTCGGAGTAGAGCTGATCAGTTCAACAGAACTTGATCCAGATATTATTACTAGAGTGATCACAAATATCCAAAAAACCATTCGTCAAACAGGGCTTGGCCAATTTCAAGACATCATCATGGGGCATTTAGATCAAGTCAGTGAAAAAGAGGTTCTTGCAATGTACAAGAACAAAACAGCACGGTATTCATTTGAAAATCCATTACATGTCGGAGCAATCCTCGCAGGTAGTGATGATGATTTCTGTACACAACTAAGTAGCTACGCACTACCCTTAGGTATAGCCTTTCAAATGCAAGACGACATATTGGGTATTTATGGCGATCAGCAAAAAACAGGCAAATCTGTAGGCTCTGACATAGCAGAAGGAAAACAGACCTACCTCGTTGTAAAAGCTTACGCCAAAGCAAATCAATCTCAAAAGAAAAAACTTGACAGTCTCCTCGGTAAACAGGATATCACTCAACAAGAGGTGGAGTCATTTCGTGATGTCATAAGTGAGATTGGTGTGGGCACACAAGTGCAAGAGGAAATGGATAATCATTTAAATGATGCTTATAAAGCACTGGATAAAATAAATATGGAAGCACAGGCAAAAGAATTTTTAGGAAATCTCATAACGTATCAAAAGACAAGAAGTCATTAATCAATAATTTATGAATGATAAACACATACCACAGCATGTTGCAATAATCCCTGACGGAAACAGGAGGTGGGCAAAAGAAAAAGGAAAGAAACCATGGGATGGTCATGAGGTGGCAGCAGGAAATCTAGAGGAGATATCACGTAGAGCCCGGGATCGAGGAATTACACATTTGACGATGTGGGGATCTTCACTTGAAAACCTAGAGAAAAGACCTTTGCGCGAAAAAGCTGCTCTACTAGATATTTACGAGCGGTATTTTCAGAAACTTCTCAATTCAGAGGAAGTAAAAAATGGTGATTTGCGAATTCGCATTATTGGTAGGTGGCAGCATGTCTTCCCTAAACCTCTTATAAAAATTCTAGAAAACGGAATTACTCAAACAGCTGATAATTCTGTATTCAATCTTACGCTGTGCTTGGCTTATAGCGGAGACGACGAAATGCTCGGAGCAATAAAATCAATCGTTGACGAGGATTTGACAGCATCAGACATTTCTTCAGATGTCGTCAAAAGTCATCTAATGACGCATGACCTACCGCCAGTCGATTACTTGATACGTACTGGTGGCGAGCCACACCTAAGTGTAGGATTTATGATGTGGGATATAGCCAATGCTCAAATGCTTTTCTCCGAAGATCTCTGTCCCGACTTCGATGGAGAAGCATTCGATGAAGCAATCGACGAATACGCGAGACGAATTCGCCGCCATGGCGCGTAGAGCAAAGAAAGCCTGTCATAGTATGTTATACTATAGTCATATGGATCTTGTGAAACAAATACAAAAAATATGAAAAACATTACAAAAGAAATTGAAGTAGAGAGTACAACTCAAATCGAATTTGCAGACATCACAGATAAAGTTACGGAAATCGTTGAGAGTAGTGGGGTTCGTAGTGGGATAGTGCTAGTTTATGCACCACACACCACAATGGGGATAACAATTAATCATGCAGAGTCGATGCTTATGCAGGATTTTATGCGTATGCTCTATAGACTTGTTCCAGTTGATGATCAATACTCACATGACTTATTTGAGCTAAGGAGAGATAGAAAAGCCGACGGCAGGAGTAATGGACATTCACATTGCAAAGCCTTACTACTCGGGACAAGTGAGAGCATTCCAATTCAAAAAGGAAAAATGTTACTTTCTGATCTGCAGAGTATTTTTGCAGTAGATTTTGATGGAGCAAGAAAGCGCAATATCACTGTGTATGTTCAAGGAGAATAATCAGTAGATATGAGCAAGCTCGTACAAACACTAATGCAAAAGGGCCATCTTACTGACGAGGCAGTTACCAGTGCTCTTGCTGCAGTGCCTCGGACCGAATTTATACCTAGTAAGTTTTTTAGCATAAATAATTCTGACATACCGATACCGCTTGGAAGTGGTCAAATGTTGCCCGCTCCTAGCGTTATTGTGCAAATGCTTGAGTTATTACAAGCCAAAAAAGGGGATTCAGTTCTTGTTGTAGGATTTGGTGGTGGTTGGGTTAGCACATTGCTATCGCATATAGTTGGAAAAGAGGG
>CALHMM010000011.1 GCA_938034715.1 Minisyncoccota bacterium | reverse complement strand
CCAAAGATGAGCTCCATCTCCAACACCAATAATTTATCAGATGATCACAATCCCAAAAATTTAAAACCACCAATGCGCACTTGGTGGTTTTTTCTTTCTACCAGAAGCACATCGCAGAAAAACTTCATTAACGAGAGCGCAAAACTCGTTCAATTGCCTTGGAAAAAGCTTGTTTCAATTGCGCTATTGCTTTTACATCCTCTCGCAGTGTTTTCTGGTTATGTGTCAAAGCCATATTGTACTCTACCTGCAGTGACTGCACATTCGCCCCACTGTAAGGACTATCTTTTCGCGTAAAATTCGTATAATTTTGTGTAATATATCCTCCACGAAAAACACAATTATAATACACATCATTCGGCAAACCAACTGACTGCAACTCGCCAGAAAGTTGACCACCAAGAGCAAGCAATACCTTGCTATCACAGCTCACATTTTGACCAGTAGCCAAGCCATCATCACCGTTATTTGAGAGAATGATGCTAGGCATATGTACTGCCTTACCCTGTGAATCGCTCCCAATAATGTAATCTGCGGTATTATCCCAAGCAACAACAAAAGTGTCATGACCACCAACACAACGCTCAGTGAGTAGATGATCAATATGTTCATGATAGTCGTCATAAAGTTCTACTTTAAGTTGCTGCCTCTGTTCAAAAGTAGGCTCTTTACCTGGCAGCCAAATCTCATGAGCTTCAGGCCGTCCAAAATCCTTCCAAGGAAAAAGTCCTTTATCTCCAGGAGCACGATTCAAATCAACAAGGCCACGTGATGCACTAGCAACGAGTGAAGTGAGTCCATTATCAGGAACACTCTGATCTGTCCCCAAGTCACAATACCTTTCTCGCTGCTCTTGTGATAAAGCGCACCCAGCAGAAAAAATACCAAAATCATGCGACGCATGATGAGCACTATAAATAATCGGAAGCTTCTTCATCAAAATCATTGCTTGAATTAAACCTATACTGATAACTATAGAAGTCTTTTGAAAAGTTGACAAATTCTCTCTATAGTCTATACTAACTCTACAAATCAAAAGCCCATTGTTTCCCGCCTTTACACAAAAAGGATAGGACGCAAAAACTTTCCACTTATGGAAAAGCGATGGCTTTTTGTTTAAGTGGTTTTTTAATTAATTTCAGCCCTTTGGCTGACAACATCTATTACAATATGGAATACGAACTCATGTGGCTAGTAGCCGATACTAAAAAAGAAGACCTCCCGCGCCTCAAAAAAGAGATAAATGATATTGTTACCAAAGCCAGTGGAGTAGCAGTCGGCGAAACAATCGAATTTGAACAAAAGCTTTCATACCAAATCAAACACAACTGGAAAGGTATCTACGTTGCACAACGCTTTACCTTAAAAAGTAAGGATGAAAGAGAGGAGAATAATGATACCACTGACGCAGTTGGAGAAATGACAAGGCAGCTAAACCTCCATAAAGAACTCCTCCGCTACATCATTGTAAGCGCTGAGGACCTACCATCACTCGCCTCATTTGCAAAAGACGCCAAAAAAGCAAAAACGGAAGATGGGAAAGTATTCAAAGAAAAAGGAGAGAAAATCGATGGCAAACTAGAAAAAGTGCTAAACATCTAGAAATAAAAAAATAACGTTGGAAGTATTGAGCTAAACTTAACTCTCTCACTCTCCATTTTCAAAGTATGAATGTAAACAAAGTAACCCTTGTCGGAAGACTTACAGCAGATCCAGAAGTACGCACCACCCCAACAGGTCAGACAGTAACAAATTTCTCACTTGCTACCACAACCTCGTGGAAAGACCAAAGCGGTGAAAAAAAAGAGAAGACAGAGTTTCACAACATTGTCGCTTGGGCAAAAAGAGGTGAAGTAATTGGACAATATTGCACCAAAGGACAGGAGCTCTACGTCGAGGGACGACTAGAAACACGCAACTGGGATGACAAGGATTCCGGAAAAAAAATGTACCGCACAGAAATAATCCTAGAAAATTTCGAGTTTGGTCAAAAACCTGGAGGAGCACAAGGAGGGCCAAGTCAGCCGCCACGACCAGCAGCGCAAGACACAGCAACCAAAGCCACAGCCCCTATCGCAGCTGCAGGCGCTGCAACAGTTGCAACAGAAGAAATTCCTACCATAAACCTCGAAGATGAAGATGAGGTAAAGATAGAGGACGTCCCATTTTAAGAGTAATTATCTATAAACTACACAAAATATGCCAAAGAGAAAAATCCGCGTCGGCGATGAATCCTACGATACAATCGATTACAAAGACATCGCGTTCTTGAAAAAATTTCTTAACTCCCAAGCAAAGCTCTACGCACCAAAGCGTCACAACTTAGATGCCTACTCACAACGTCAAGTTGCACGTAACATAAAGAGAGCAAGACACATGGCCCTTCTCCCATACACAACAAAATAACGTTTCAACCGCACATATCAGTCAACTGATACATGTGCGGTTTGATTATAATAGCAAACATATGATGAATATAAGCGATATAAAAACTGGCAAAAAAATCGTCCTTGACGGTCAACCATTCACTGTAACCTACCACGAACATTCCAAGACGGGTAGAGCTGGTGCGGTACTACGGACAAAAATTAAAAATCTCGCCTCTGGAGCCGTGCAAGAAAAGATATTTCATGGGTCAGACAAAGTAGAAGAAGCAGACATCTCCAAAACCAAAGCACAGTTTCTTTACGCTGAAGGATCAGGCGACCAACAGAGCTTTAATTTCATGGACAATGAATCATTTGAACAAAGCACACTCAGTGGTGATGTATTAGGCGATGTTACAAAATTTCTCATAGAAGGAACAGAAGTAACCATGCTCAACTTCAATGGAGTGCCAATAAACGTAGAGCCTCCTATAAAAGTCACCCTAGAAGTATCAGATGCCCCACCAGGCATCAAAGGTGATACATCGTCAGGCGGTGACAAATTAGTAACAACAGAAACAGGATTCACCGTTACAACACCACTACACATCAACACAGGAGACAAAATCATCATCAACACCGAAACAGGCACCTACGTTTCAAAAGTCTCATAAAATCTCCACAAATCAAAAAAACGCCAGCCTGGCGTTTTTTTGATGTAAAATTTAAAACAACTCTACTTCTTCGAGTCTTCTTCATCAGGCGCACCCATCTCAGCGGGGTTTTCGATCGCATCTTTAACGACCTTATGAGTCGCTTTGACAATTGATGCAAGCATCTTCTTGTCACTTTTCAGTGCAGTCTTTGCTTTCTCACGACCCACGCCTAGTTTTTCCTCTTTGTAAGAATAAGAATTTCCACGCTTATCGATAACACCATATTTCACTGCCACATCCAGCACATCTCCCGCAAGAGAAATTCCTTCATTGTACATGATATCAAACTCTGAAATTTTAAACGGCGGAGCAACTTTATTTTTGACGACCTTTACTTTAACACGATTTCCTACGACATCATCCCCACTTTTAATCTGTGCCGCCCGACGTACTTCCAATCGCACAGAAGAGTAAAACTTTAGTGCATTTCCACCAGTAGTTGTTTCAGGGTTACCAAACATCACACCAATCTTCATACGTATCTGATTGATAAAGATGACAACCACATTACTCTTTGCCATGATCGGGGTCAACTTACGAAGTGCCTGCGACATGAGTCGCGCTTGTTTTCCTACATGATGATCACCCATCTCGCCATCAATCTCAGATTGCGGTGTAAGAGCTGCGACAGAGTCGATCACAACGATATCTACCGCATCACTCCTGACAAGTGTCTCCACGATATCCAACGCTTGCTCACCTGCATCAGGCTGCGACACAAGCAATTCTTTTGTATTAACGCCTAGTTTCTCAGCATACT
Source organism: Minisyncoccota bacterium (assembly GCA_938034715.1). Taxonomy (GTDB): domain Bacteria; phylum Patescibacteriota; class Minisyncoccia; order Moranbacterales; genus JAHDCW01. The sequence continues at coordinate 440 of CALHMM010000011.1, read as the reverse complement.
GAGGATCAAGCGCATGCTCGGCATCCACAAAAGCAGCAACACCACCCATTTTCTGGGCATTTGCAACAGCATGGAGCGCAAGCGTTGTTTTACCTGAAGATTCTGGTCCATAAATCTCTATTACACGACCGCGAGGAAAGCCTCCAATACCTAGCGCAATGTCTAATGACAGCGAGCCAGACGGGATCGCCTCAACATCTACATGCTTCACATCCCCTAGTTTCATCATCATTCCATCACCAAACTTGGAGCTGATCTCCTCCAAAACAGCATCAATTTTTCTATCCTCTTTCTGTATGTTCCCATCATCTGTTGAAACCGCCTTTTTTGATACTTTCTTCGATGTCTTTTTTGTCATAATACTTTGTTATCTACTTTACTTTCTTACATCCAACCTTCGTCCGAAAGTCCTCCAAAATTTACAGTGTACGTACATAATA
>CALHMM010000010.1 GCA_938034715.1 Minisyncoccota bacterium | reverse complement strand
CCAAAATTTTCCTTGCAGGGCAGCTGCCTCTGTCGCCTTAGCTGCAGCTTGTGCATAGCGATGGATCCCAACGAGTGGGAAGTGCTTATAAACGAGTGCTACGCCCTCTGGATTGCCATCGAAATATTCTTTAAGGCCTGGCGCGTAGCTCTTACACGCTGGGCACTCCAGATCACTGTATTCTGTAATGATAACTTTTGGTGTCTCAGAGCCTTTTGAGTTTGTACCCTCGGGGATTGTTTGTTCCTGAGCATCCTCCAAAAGAGGATCGATTACACCTTTGATTCCCGCCGCAGTATTTGGCAATTGCATCCGCTCTCCGTTTACAAAAAACGTCGGCGTAGATGTAACGCCTCTAGAGTCTCCTTCTGCTACATCACTATTTACACGTCCGTCCAGTGATTCACCAGAAATGTCAGTTTTAAATTTTTCTACATCAAGACCAATTTCCTCTGCATAGCTGATAAACCTGGATTCACTACTGCTAGGCGTTGTGGCATCTAGTCTCGCAAGGTAGATAAGTCCTACGATAAAAATAAGTAGGAGAGCGCCACCAATGAGAATATATTTTTCTTTCATGAAATGAAATTGATCAAATTAATAATGTCTAGTATACCATACATCGCAAAGTGACGAAGTCCTAAAGGGGGGTATCATTCTCGTGGTCGAAGAATATCGTTGATGACGCCTATATCCTTGCATTCATATTTCATGTGAGGTGTATAAAACTGATCTCGAGGACCATGACAGTTATCACCTCCATTAGGCGGCAAGGGAGTGATCAGTGGAGGAAAGAACGCAACCCCTCTGCGAGGTAGCTCACTATGGAGAAAACGTAAAGTTTTATGCCTAAGTTGAGTGTCCATGCTTGTAAAGACATGCATCTCATCATCAATTTGGCCGTTCCAGTCCATGTAAGTGAACACGTTTTTTGCGCGGCCTTTGTAATCTTCGTGCCACATCAATGGCCAGCACCATTCAGGGTCAGATTCTTGATAGACAGAAAAGCAAGGACCTTGCTCGATACCTCCATTAGTCAAAAGTCCAACGCCACCATCAATATAATCGAAGAATCCCAAGTATCTTTTGCTAGTGATATCACCTGTCTGGCCACCAATCAAAATTTCAATACCCTGCATTTTGGCGTAGGAGCGCATGTCTCTAATGATGTTATCTACAAGTGGAAAACGAAAGTTCTTCTCTTGGTGTTTAATCTGTCCAAAGAGGAAGACTCGCACGCCAATATCCATGGCATCTCTAGTGATCTGACGAATGTAATCACGGTACTCCTGCTCTCTAAAAGAGGGCTTACAGGTGTGCTCACCCCAGAAATTCTTACTTTTTGATCGACACATTTCAGAGAAGTCGAACTTACGACCCTCCTCTCGGTAAGTGTAGTCAGCTTTTGTACTGATTGCTTCTGCTATAAACATGCCATACTGTACGTCATCACGTCCAATTTCAGCAATGATTGATGAAGCTTTTGCAAAGTCGGGTGGCGCAAGCCACGTTTCGAGAGCGCGATGGAAGTAGTGGCAATTACTTTCACGAGCAAGGGGTATGTCAATATCCGGCCTATTATAGCCACTCAAAAGGCCATCCGCTACACACCCTCGTGACATTATTTTATCCAAATCTGTTGCTGGTGGCTTCCAGACTTCAATATTCCTAAAAACTTCAGGCTCTCCATACTTGTCATCAATGGGAGGGACATTTGTATTAAGAGCACTATGGTCAAGGTGTGTCGGTAGTACAAAAACGTGGATAATGTAAAAGGTTATCGCGACAAATAAAACAACAAAAAATTTAGCGACGAACCGGAAAATAGTTTGTAAAAAAGTATATTTCATAGCATTGATGCATTATATAGTATAGTGCAAAAACGAGGCATGAGCAACGCTCACCTGTTAAAACATGAGTAAAATTTCAGAAATTTGGAAGTCTCCAACCTCTAACTAAAATACACGAATCATCGCATATGATGATCTATAAACACTTGACGAAAACGGGGGATGCCTGTACTATAGAATAGATTTGAAATCAGGGTTAGATTTCTACTGATACATATCAGGTAGGGCAACGCCTATGACTAGGCGTCTTTTCTATTAAAAACTATTTATTCACACTAATTCAGATATATGCAAAGCAAAGTAATTGCATTCAATCAAAGCCAGAGGCACCAGTCAGAAGCAATTCTCGGTCTGCGTGGTGGCGATGTCGTAAAAGTACACCGAAAGATTAAGGAGGGAGCCAAGGAGCGCATCCAGATCTTTGAGGGAATGATTATCGCGATAAAAGGCGGACAAAGTGCTTCTCGGACAATTACTGTAAGAAAAGTCTCACAAGGAGGTTATGGTGTGGAAATTGTCGTAGCAGTTAATTCGCCGATGATTGAGAAAATTGAATTGGTAAAACGGGCAAAAGTACGTCGCTCAAAGCTCTATTACGTTAGAGACAAAGCTGCAAAGGCATTGCGTTTCAAATACACTGACGCAAAAGACATTGAACTACCAGAAGTGGAATCGGTCAAAGAAGAGGTAGTTGAGTCGCAAGAGGAAGAAAAAGCTGACACACCAAAAGAGGAATCAAAAGAAGACCTTAAGGAAGAAACAAAAGAACAAACACAAGAAGTCAAAGAGGACAAAAAAGAATCCTAAGGCGCTACTATCCCATCACGTCAGGGTGATGGGATGTTTGTATCTAAAAGAGCCAAATTCACATGATTCTCTTGGTGTAGCATGGAGTCGCAGTTTGTGTGATAATAGAGAAACGTTAAAAACATATCACAATTGCGTGATACACCCATGCCCGGGTGCTGCAAAACGACAACAGAGGTAGACAGGTTCGCCTGTCTCAGAGATAATAGAGAAACGTTAAAAACATATCACAATTGCGTGATACACCCATGCCCGGGTGCTGAAATTGGTAGACAGGCTAGGTTGAGGGCCTAGTGTCCTTTTTGGACGTGAGGGTTCAAGTCCCTCCTCGGGCACAAGCCCTCCCTAGGAGGGAATTGAACTGGAAAGGGGTCGGGAAAACGATAGTTTTCCCGTGGAGGAAAGTTAGAAAACCGTGGGTTTTCTAGGAATACCTGCAGGGGATGATGTGAAAGTCCCTCCTCGGGCACAGCAAGTTTTTTAAAATCACAAAAAAGTGTATAATAGATTTTATTGATCTTTGGATCACATTACGCACGCTTAGCTCAGTTGGTTAGAGCATCTCGTTTACACCGAGAGGGCCGGGAGTTCGAGTCTCTCAGCGTGCACACAGTGAAAAAACGCAAGACAGTACGTTAAAAAATAGCACTACATTGCGCATGTGAATGAGACACGAACCAAAGGGGGTCGGGGAAAAGAATTTTCCTCGTGGCGGAAGACTTGAAACCGCGGGGTTTCAAAGAGCGAAGCGAGTTCGAGTCTCTCAGCGTGCACAGCTTGTCGAAAAAACATTGATCATATAGCATTATTCATTACGTCTTGTAATGCAAAATTCTGTCTGATGAAAGTTAGACGTGCCGGGGTAGCTCAGTGGTAGAGCAAAGGACTGAAAATCCTTGTGTCGAGAGTTCGATTCTCTCTCCCGGCACAGATATAGTACTCCACAATCTATATCTGTAAGGTCGACCATCAGATATGAGGGACCGTAGCTCAGCGGTTAGAGCAGGCGACTCATAATCGCTTGGTCGCAGGTTCAAATCCTGCCGGTCCCACATGCCAAAATTTTTTACAAAAAAACTTATGCATGCAGGCTAGCCAAAATTTTCCATGAGAGGTTTTAGTAGGTAGTTTCGTAAATAGTCATAAGAGAGATATGTATTATGTATATATCCTAGAATGCGAAACAACGGGATCACTATATAAAGGATTTACGCGTGACTTGAAAAAGAGATTGAAACAACACAATGATGGTGATAATCCATCGACGAAGAATAAGGGTCCATGGAAAATTATTCACTATGAAGCATTTGCGAACAAAGAAGATGCCCTAGATAGAGAAAGATTTCTCAAATCTGGATGGGGCAGAAAGCATCTTCAGAAAATATTGAAGAATTACTTTGAAAACTAGGAGTTATGGCTGTACGCTACAGGCGCGCCTGCCTAAGTTTTTTCCAAGGAAAAAATTTTGGCAGGCGAGTGTCGTATAATGGTTATTACACCACCTTGCCAAGGTAGAAATGGCGGTTCGATTCCGCTCACTCGCTCAAATCAAAAAAACACCTCAAAAGTCGCTAATTATAGCGATTTTTTTGGTTCTGATATTTCGAATAGTTAGTGGAATAATTGAGCAGATTAGAACTATGCTACAATTTAACAATAAACATAGCAGAGGACTATGACGTTAGATGAAGCAATAGAATATTTGAAAGCAAACAAGACAGATGTGCCAAAATCACTGAAAGTTCCTACGAGAGACGAAATTGCAGCTGTAGAAAAAAGAGAGGGCGTCTCATTTCATCCTGATTTTGCTAAGTTCTTGGAGAACGTCGGCGGCATCTCCTATGGCACACTCGAACTAATGGCAATTGGGTATGATGACAAAGAGTTATTCGCTTCTGCTAGAGAATGGGGCATCCCAAAAGACCTTATACCAATTTGTGAAGATAACGCAGATTTCTACTGTATGAGCAAGGAAGGTGAAGTGGTATTTTGGAGTCACAATGGAACTGTTGATGAAAAGTGGGAAAGTCTAGCAGATTGGATTAAGAAAGTCTGGATTGACGAAGGTTAATACTCCTCACGATAGTTCTAACGTCATTTACTATCTGGCTCATCACAAATATACCACAAGAATCACTCAGAGCGGTTTTGTTTTGTGAAAAGAGGTGACTAGTGAGAAGAATCGAAATGGTATGATAAAATAAGAATCATAAAAAGAAAAAATGAAAAATAATATTGATTCAAACTTCGCAATCGCAATTCTTGTACTCGTAGCTGCGTGTGTAGGTTTTGCTTTTGTTATTAATTCGTCACAGGAAAAAATGCAAGTTGGTAATACACTCATTCGTGATGATAAGGATAATGCGCAAAAAAAGTTTGTAGAAACACAGGTTGATTACAGCAATCTCTCAATTGCAAGTTTGGGAAATACATCATCATGGAAAAACTTCTCTGATAAAGAAGTTGGCATATCTTTTCGTGTTCCTCAAGATTGGACAATAAGAAAGATAAAGACACGTACCACTGGCTTGGGCGCATATCCTATTCCATGCAGTGAGGCAACTCCATGCAATGTAAATTCTTTCCATATTAGTGGCTCAAATGAATTAATACATCCGATTATTTCAATAGCCGTAGACGAAGCAGATACGAACATACAAAGAGTTGAGGCAGATGTTCAGAAGTCATGGGAAGAGGTAAGTAAGTTTCCTGGTTGTCGTGTAGAAAAAATTACACGATTTGGAAACAAGGATATTTTCTTTACTGCATACTATCAAATGCTTCAAGATAATACATATGATGCAAAGCTAAAAGAGCAATGTGAATCCCAAGAGAACCCATTTTTTGATGAAATTTTTGAGTCAGTAACATTTATGTACTAATATTTATCTCTAAGTTTCTGGTAAATGCAGTTCTAACGTCATGTACTGTCTGGCTCAAAATAGTAAAAGCCCTAGTTCTAACTGGGGCTTTTACTATTTCTGATTGAGCGGAATCGAACGTGGAAGGGGGTCGGGGAAACTCTGGTTTCCCAGTTGGTGGAAAGCTGGAAAACCCGCAGGTTTTACAAAGGAGTGAAACGACGTGTAAGATTTCCGCTCACTCGCTCAGATAAAATTATGCCAGAGAAGTAGCTAACTATAGCGATTTTTTTGGTTCACGTATTTTGACTAGCGGTGGGAATATTAGACAAGGCTCGAACTGTGATAAGATAAAAGAATAAGATTTTAGTGTAAATAAGAATATGAATAATTTTGAAAAACCTATAACACAAGAAGTAGAGTCTAATGGTGGCATCTCTCGCCCAGAGAGAATACCAAATTATGAGGAGGGTGGACAAATACCTCTGTATGATGATGAGAATTTTGAAAAGGGATACAAAGAAGCGTCATTACAAGCTCAGATTAAGCTTGAAGATGGTAAGATTGAGGAAATACTTAATAAAAGAAAGTTGATTATTGAATCCATTAATGGGAATTTGAATGCTGATGAAGGTGATATTGATGAAGGTATGAATCGATATGGACAGTTAAGGGCGATACGCGACTTGATGGAAGCGAATCCAGTAAATTTTCAGTAAAATAACTAAATTGTTGAAATAGATTGAATTAACATGTAAGAAACACAGTTCTAACGTCATCAACTATCTGGCTCAGATAAAATACACCACAAGAACCACTCCACAGAGCGGTTTTTTTGCCAAAAGAGGTGAGTAGTGAGGAGAATCGAAATACCGTGATAAAATAAGAGTCATAAAACAAAAAGAAAAAATACCCCTGAAATAATCTACAAAATAAAGGCCTCGCATAAATATAAACGAAGCCTTTCAAGAGGCGATCTATAACTACAGCACAGTCATACACTACCTGGTGGCGGAGGTGGAAATCCATCATTACTAACTAGTTTCCCTGCTGCGACCCACTGACCTAATTCACTGTTGTATTCCATACGACTTATGCCTTTGGAAAGTACAGCATGCGCAGTATTGCAATACACCAAACTCCGAGAGGCAATCTTCTTCTCATCGGCCGTGGAACCATCGTTAGATAGTATAGCGTTGAGACGTGCGATCTTTCTGTCGTAACCACTTTTTACTTGACCTTGAGTTGCATTGTCGCCAATACCCAAAACCAAATAGTAATTTACGAGGTAGTCAATACCAACTTTTGGTATAAGCATAATTTTACTCCTAGTGTCTAGTGAAAATGAACGATGCTCAATAGTAGGTTTTCATATATTTAGCACCTTGTCAATAATACGACGGAGACTAGTCAAATAAAATCTCAAGATTTCCGATACAAGTCCTGAGAATTTGTATGTAATTTAAAAATTCATCAAAAAAACACCACAAAGTGTGATGTATTTTATTCCTCGACTGACGGTAATATCTACACGTCAGTCTCTGTAGGCTAATCTTTAAAGTGTGTAAAGACAACCAGTTTGTAATCTTCTATCGCAGGCAAAAGATCTTTCCCTAATCTCCGAAGCTTATCATTTTCTTCCAAACGCTTTTGACGAGCTTCGATTGTTTTCAATTCAGTATATTCCAGAAAAAATTCTTCGGCCCAAACAGAGTAACGTCTATCAAAAAGGTCAATTCTTACCTCACCTTCAAGAGGTAATGTACAGCGAAACCGCACTTTCTCATGCCTCTCTTTTTTTGAGACGACAACATGATCGTCT
>CALHMM010000009.1 GCA_938034715.1 Minisyncoccota bacterium | reverse complement strand
CATTGATGGTGATTCGTTTTTTGCGTCATGTGAGCAGTCTCGCGAGCCTGGTCTTCGTGGTAAACCTGTCGTGACCGGCATGGAGCGTGGCATTGCGTCGTCCATGAGCCTAGAGGCTAAACAACTTGGGATCACACGGGCAACACCCATCAAGGAAATTAAAAGTAGATTCCCTCATGTCATCGTCATTCCCTCTGACTATGAGACATATGCACTCCTGAGTGCCAGATTTATGGACATCGTACGTCGCTACACACCTGACGTAGAGGAATATGGCATTGATGAATGCTTTGCTGATATTACAGGCCTACGTAAGACGTACCGCTGTTCCTACGAGAAAATTTGCTTGAAAATCCAAGTAGATCTCGAGCGTGAACTAAATTGTACTTTTTCGATTGGTCTTGCTCCTAGTAAAACCCTTGCAAAAGTAGGTTCAAAATGGAAAAAAAATGGCTCACGAAATGGCTTCACCGCTATCGGCGCCAAGGATATCCCCAAATATCTCATGGAACTTCCTGTGGGCGAAGTCTGGAATATCGGCCCACAGACGACAGCATTTCTCCACAAAAAAGGGATTCGCAGTGCGTACCAATTCGCAACTATGAGTGAGCAATGGATTCGTGATACTGTCAACATCAACTTTCATGAAACGTGGTCTGAGCTCCGTGGTGAATACTCTAAAAAACTTGCATGCACAAAAAGCACTAACACACACTCTATCCAGCGTGTGCGAACTTTTTCCCCACCCTCTAGCGATCCTGCATTTCTCCTTGCAAAACTGACTGAAAACATCGACACCGCATGTCTGCGCGCTCGTGCTCATCGTAGTGAAGCAACTGATGTGTCGCTTTTTCTCAAGACGCAAAGTTTTCATTACTACAGCATGAAGATCCGCCTCTCGCGCCCAACAAATTTCTCACACGAAATCGTTACAATGATCACACCGCTCTTTAAAAAAATTTACAAAGCAGGTGAGCTCTATCGTGCAACAGGTGTAACCCTCAGCAATCTCAGTGTTATACGAGATACGCAGCAGGACCTTTTTGGTGGACATCTCCACATCGTCAAAATGGGTAAAGTCTACAACTCTGTTGATGAAATTGGTAGAAAATATGGTAAACAATCTATTCACGTTGGTACGAGCTTTCTCCTGACAAAACGCGCAAGTGATTGCCAACCAGAGCGACAATTGGAAAAAGTTGTTGTTAATAAGAGGAAGCACAAACTTGGTTATCCCCTCCTGCTGGGTGATTTTATCCTAGATTGAACGATTAATACCTTCATTGTAATAGTTTATTTATAACTCAGCTAGCGATAGCGTATTTCCATTGGAGCCTTTGAGCCAGACTACCGATGCGCTACTAGGTGAAGTCCAAATTTTGTACAATAAATTTCAAGGATCTCAAAAAACTAATTTTGAGTAGTGAATTTTTTGATGTATTTCCCTATGATATCTGCTTCAAGATTTACCATGCTTCTATTTTTTTTGGTACGCAAGTTCGTGTGATCGAGTGTGTGTTCAATCAATGAAACATCAAATGTTTGATTTTTTTCATGTACTCCAGATACTGTCAGACTAATCCCATCAACTGCTATAGAGCCCTTGTGGACAACGTAATCCATCACGCTAGCAGGAGCTTTGATCGTCATTACCCAAGATTGTCCATGTTCAAGGATACTTACCACCTCACCAACTCCATCAACATGTCCTTGTACCATATGCCCACTCAACTCATCTCCTAGTTTTAGGGTTGGCTCTATATTTACTACATGACCAATCTTTAGCGTCCCCAGAGATGTCAGACGCAATGTCTCTGGCATGTACTCTACTTCCCATGAGACATCATCAAAACTCCTCACAGTCGAACATACGCCGTTAACAGCAATACTACATCCAATAGACATACCAAAATCTTTTGGACGTTCATAGGTTACAAAAAGGCTCTGATTTTTACCAGAAATTTTTTTTACTTTTATGGTGTGCTGGATAATTCCTGTGAACATTGTACGGCGTATTATACTTTATGACTACTTGCGAGTTGACGTACTATCAAGACATCTTTTGAAATTTGCTCCCTCAATTGTTCAATACCTTCGAATTTTATATTATCTCGCAATCTCTCGCTGATAGTGATCGAGATTGCCTGACCGTACAAGTCACCTGTGTAATCCAGGATATAGGCCTCAACTATATCAGATTGTTGGGGTATAAATATTGCGGCAATGTAGATCTGGTTACCAATTTCTACTTTTCCTGCATATGTGCCGTTGTGATAGAACTCTCTTTTATCTTCTGGAATTTGTACATTTGCAGTTGGATATCCGATATCTCTCCCTCTCTTTTTTCCTGTAATCACTTTTCCCCGTACTACTGCGCTAGTCATACTAATTTGCAAAACTATTTAACTTCAACAAGATCTGCTACATACACCAGTCTTCTAAGGGCTGTGAAAAGTGGTGTGCAGGTATATAGCGTGAGTTGCGGGGAATCTGTATCATCGAGAATTTCTACTGCATCATTCGACACTGTTTTTGACTCACGTACCTTGTATACGTACTCTTTTCCTTCATAAAAGATGCTTACTGCATCTCCTACGGAAAGCTTATCAAGATGACGGAAAACAGTATTTGCAGGATTACTTCCTGGTAACCACCTGTGACCGGAAAGTACGACATTTCCGGATTCAGGATTTGGTAAAGCTGTTGTGGTGTGATGTCCTACGCCTCTTTTAAGATCGTCTTTGTCTACACCATTTAGGATTGGCGCTTTGAGATCATACCCCTCTTTGTTTATTTCTATCCAGAAATCTCCAAATTCCGTAAATTCCTTTTTTTGGATAGGAACTGATTCTTGATTATCTACTGCAGTATCTTTATCCGCAATCGCGACCTGATTAATCTCTTCTTGAGATTGTGAAACTGTAATATCTTGACTGCCCCTGAAGATACTAATGATGACAATTACAAGGAGCAACACCATTAGTCCGGCGATCACGCCCACTGATTTTTTTAATCTAACTCTTTGCATTGCTCATACTATTTGATTGATCAAATGTCTATTTTTACATGTATCTGGTGTATTTGTAATGCTTGGTATATGTATTAGTATTTGATTATAGTATACTATTATTTTAGCTCACGCAAGATCATACTCAGACTGCACTGAGTCCAAAGTGAATCCATGCCTTGGCTTTGATGCTATAATACAAATAATTAATTGTGAGACTTTTATGGATAAAAAAAAGGTCATTGTCGTAATTGTGATACTGTGTCTTCTAGTGTTTGGGTATCTTTTTTTTGCAAGTAAGCAGCGATCCCAAGTGATCAAGAACGAAAGCGCGCTACAGCAAGAGAAACTTTTATCGATTGAGAATAATATTATACCGCAGTCTAATACGCTGTATATCCCTTCACTGGCGTTAACGGCAGATATTTCTGAAGGAGAGTACGAGGGTGATCGCGATTACTTAAAAACTTGGCGACGTACTCATACTAACACACCAGATAAGGGTGGTAATACTGTAATCGTTGGTCACCGGTATGAAGGTCAATCGGAATACCCTCTTTTTGAAATTGATACTATCAAGGAAGGTGATGAACTCACTTTGTACTGGGAAGGAGTAGCCTACGATTATAAAGTTTTTAACACCCTAGAAGTTGACCTTTACGATATTTCTGTAGAAGACCCGACTGACGAAGACATTCTTACTCTTTACGCCTGTGACTGGAGTGGTAAGAATCGGCTTGTCGTCCAAGCTGAACTTCAGTAATTTTTATTTTGGTTTAAGAGCTCTCACACTTTCACTAATTTCATTTGTGCAGAACAAAAAACCCAAGCCATATGGCTCAGGTTTTTTTGTTATAGGAAATGACTCCTATTATCTTATGAAGAATGCTTTTATAGCGCTCCATATTGACCCACCAGTTTGTGATAACGTACTTGGGCGGTTTGTGCCTTGTGCATCACGACTTCCATCGTCATAACCAAAGCTTGTACCTGTATGATTATTGTCACATTTTAAAGTGATTTGATCTTTCCCATTTAGGTTATTATCTGGCTCGTAGACAACATGCATTCCTTCTAGTTCACGATCACTACTTTTTACGTCGATTGTGTACTTTCCAGGTGCATAGTTTTCAAACTTGAATTGTCCTTCAGTGTTTGTCTCGTCTTCTTCGATCTCATTTCCATCAGCATCCAAGAGCTCTACTGTAACGTTATCAAGATATTTTTCTCCAGCATCCTTTTTGCCATTGCGGTTATCATCGTGCCAGATTTTTCCTTTGATATTGCTATAGTCTTCTACACTACATGCAGCTGCTGGTACGAATTCATCATTATCGTCTTCGTCTTCATCAGTAGTTGCTACTGGTGCAGTTTTTTGCTCTTGAACTTCAGGCGTAGTTGTTTCTTGTGTAGGAGTAGAATCTCCACCTGGATCTACTACAGTGTTCGTTTCTTCTTGAACTTCCTCCACAACTTCTTCTTCCTCAACGATCTCCTCTGGTTTTTCATTTACAGTGATATCAACTGTACAGGTTTTACTACCCTCAGCTCCGTACGCTGTAACAGCATAGCAGCGTGAAGAATCAACTCCAGTGATTGTATGAGATCCTGATGGACCGCCAGTCTTGAAGTATGATGTTGAGTTACATGGGTGCAAACTTACCTTATCTGCATTTTCAGTGTCCCAACTTAAAGTTGTTGAACCACTTTCTATGATTACAGTCTCACTTGCAGTCACGTCACAACTCAATGGTGCAGCTTCTACTTCTACTTCCTTAAAAGCTTCACACTTTTCACCTTGAGTTCCATCGTGATCAAAACAATGCCATTTCCATGGACTTGATAATGAACCATCACCTTCGATTGTTCCTGATGGTGATCCTGTCTCACAAAGACTACTTGAGATCTCTGGCTTTTCGCTAAAACTCTTACCGTTGTAGTCACTACTACACTGAGCGTCAAATCCTGCTAGTGCTGACTGTGGTAGGATCATTGCGAACGCAAGAATCGTTACCATTGATAGAAAAGTCTTTTTCATAAACTTGTTGTTACGTAATAAATTACATGAGTTACGTTTACACAATATATCATATATTTGATAAAAAGTCAATACTATGATTTTGTGAACATTTCTCACTTCATTTCTCTTTTTATTTTGATAGCCTTATCATACAATATTCAGCATATCAAGTCCATGGCACAAATAGTGAAGATTTTATTCTTTTCTTGGTTAATCCTTATAAATAGAGGGTTTTCTAGTTTTCTTTGCCTTGACTTATCCACTGTTTATTCCAATCTTTCCTTTTTCTCACGTAAATAGTGGGTAAACCCTTCAAATATATCAATCAGAACCTTGAAGGGCGTCTCAATGAGAAAATCCATGACAAACACAAAAATGTTGACTGATTCAAATTTTTTGATAAACCATTGTCCAGACTGTACAATTGGTAAAGTTAGCAAGTCGATGAGAAAGGCTTTTGCTGTAGCATCATTTGGTTTGATGCGCCATTTTTTGGCTCTGCCTCGTAATCGCAGTCCGAAGTAACTGACGAGTGTCAGGAAGAATAAAAAGAGCGCGCCACTGACAATATTGAAGTCTAATTTACGCAAAATCCAAACAATAAGACCAAAGATTAGTAAGAAGAAGAATACGTACAGTGTTGATAGTATCATCCCAAATAGACTTTTTTTGCGTGCAAAGGTCACGGGTATTTGTGGGAGGGTTTTATTCCCTACTATGGAAACGATACTTTGGATTGTGTGTGTTCGACTATCTAATTTTGGAAGACGCACAACTCTTGTAACTACAAAGAGAAGTAGTGGGTGGAAGAAGATATTTATACCTAAGGCGAGTTTGTTTACTTTTCCATGAGCCCAGAGATCGTAAGGTAGCTCAAATACAAATGCTAGTACGGTTTTTGTAAGTAAGATGTAGATAATCGCTCGATTGACACTTTTGGCAATCAAATCTCTTTCTTGGTCGTATTTTTTTGTCAGAATTGAGTTCAAGCTCTCCTTCACAGCAGTAATGTCGAGCTGTTTTTTGCACCATATATCGGGATTGCTTTCTAGTGACTCCCTTATTAAGGCAAAACAAATTGCGTAGTCACGTAACTTAGGCATTATCCTCCAGTTCAAGGGGTGGCGGATTTGAGAAAGTATTTCTTGTACATGCTCGTCGAAATCTTGACCCATGACTGCAATCTCTTCTTGCGTCGGATTTTGTTTCCAATTATCCTGCTTGAGTGTCCACAGAATGTAAAAAAGATCAGACTCATCGTACCCCAATAAACTTCTATTACACGCAATATATGCTTGGATGTTTTTCTCCTGCTCATCCAACTTCACATCTCGTACCTCGATCAAATCGTAGACAGTGAGATAAAACGTATCCAAGCAGATTGCCGCTGTTTCTGAAGGAAACAGAAAATCCTCTATTTCCATAGCTGCTATCCCAATAATGCGATCGAAATGTTCAGAGGCACCATAATACTCACCCTGCAGATCTGGAGTTGACTCATAAAGTGTCAATGCTTTTTCTATGATGTGCTCCACATCATCAATAATTCTTTCTGGCAGCGTATCATTTGGGAGATATCCAGCACGAACAAGCTCCACGACAAGAAACGGAGCAATTCGGCCTTTGCGAAATTGTTCTTGTAGTCTTCTCTTAAGCATGCGCTTGATTGCATTCCTTCGTAGTAGATGCTCTTCTTTATAATCAACGCTGTAGCGCATCTTTTCGTAGAAATGAGCTAACTGACTGGAAATTTGGTCAACTGAAATAGTCTCTTCACCATTTTTTGGTGTAAGAGGAGAAACATTCTTTCTATTACTTGCTAAGCGAGCTCTCATCTCTTGAATATGCGGGGAGACTCTCTTAATGTTGTTTTGTTGTTTCAATACTTCCATTTATGTGTAATCATGATTTTCTCATTGGAGGTGGGTCAGAGTAGGAGTTAAAGACGACTGCGCAGAATGTGTAGGAAATGTTTTAACTACTCCGGGTTAAATCTATGGCTTTACTATCAGGCCCTGATAAAGTGCCGCTGTTAACCACATCCAGTTTGCACTGTAATATGTGTCTGATTGACCCCACGCCTTTCGCTGTTGATCATAGAGGTTGTGCAAATTTTGCTCATAAATCTCTTGGACTTTATCTTGATCAAAGACTGTCATATATGCGATGTACGCGGGTAGTAATGCGGTGGCATTGTTTTGGGCGATATTATCTTTGGTCGCCTTATCTGAGAGGTCTTGACCATTTATTGCTCGTATAAACTGCGTTGCTTGCACTGACTCAAACCACTCAACGTCCAAGGTAGCGAACCAGATTGTTTTGTATGGATCTCCCTCAAACAAACTCATTTTTTGCGCTGATTCATCTTGTCCCTCACTATGTGCCGAGAGCTGTCCTGTTTCACGATTGAGCTCCAGTGCGCCAGGGAAGATAACCTCCCCGTCACGCACTGTATGAGTAGAGAGAATTTGATAGCTGTTTTGTGCTAGGTCAGACCAAGGATTTTGGTCATCGAACTGCGCAAATAGCTCATACCAAACAGGTGTAAGAAAAGTTGGGTTGATGATGTAGTAAGACTCAGTATGTATATCGGATGCTTTATCTGTTGCGAGCATATAATGTACTCCATTAACTGTCACCACGTTTTGCCTCCAGATATCACTGATCATTTGAATTGCCTGTTCTCGATAGGGGATGTTGGCTTGTGGATCGCCCCACTGTTGGGATGCGAGTACCAGAGAAGCTGCAATTGTTGCATCAGCAAAGGTATTGTTATCTGAGAGTTTCTGACTACCATCTTTCCATTCGCTTGAGAGCAACTTATCATCGTTGCGGTGTTGGAAATGATCTCTCGTCCATTGCCACAAACCATCGTAAGTAGCACGATCATGAGCAAAAACTGCTCTCAGCATTCCATAGCCTTGCCCCACAGAAGTGGTAAGCTCCCCCTCTGGATCGATGATCTGCCCATAGGAATGGATGTAGTCCTTTTTGTAGGTGCGCCATGCATGCTCTACTTTCAGAGCCTCTTGTCTGTCTATTTGATAAAGTTTCGCCCAGTTTCCAATTCCACTACTGTATGACGCTTCTTCCAAGTGTCCTGCTGCTGCAGTCCAGTCTTTGATGGGCGCGCTACTGAGGAATGCCTGCTTTCCGATTCGGTCATCTTGGACATTTTTCAT
Organism: Minisyncoccota bacterium; assembly: GCA_938034715.1. Lineage (GTDB taxonomy): Bacteria > Patescibacteriota > Minisyncoccia > Moranbacterales > JAHDCW01. Next base: position 3,559 of record CALHMM010000009.1, on the reverse strand, counting down.
TTGTCTCAACAATTCGTGACTCGAGAGTATATAGTCGATATTTTTGTAGTCATTACCTAACTTGTCATCCCTAGTTACGGCGTCATTAAGAACTTTGGAGAACCAGTCAGCACTTTGACGAAAAGACTTATCGTTGATGAAGTCCTCATCCCATAGATCAACGAGTCCTTGGACATCTGCCATGACATTCTTGGTTTGATCAATGTTCTCTTTAATCCAAATAATGGCTTGCTTGTAATTTGTTGTGTCGTCAACAGTATATGGTTTTTTGGAGCTGACAAATGCAAATATAACTGCTAATACACTAAATAGTCCGATATATGTTTTCCATTGCTTTTTGTGATCGATGAATTGTTCTGTAAGCCACCAGAATGACATTGCAGTTGCAATTGCAGCAAATGGCACAAGCGGCAAGATGTAGAAGTTTGTCACTATGCTCCCCCGCATTAAGAAGACGAGATACAGAGCAATAAAAGCCATAAGACTCCTCAGAACAATGTTTTTCCAAGAAGCTACGAAGCCAATCAGAATACCGATCGTAAGAATTATTACGCTAAATCGATCGTTGAAAAGCCAATCACTCACAGCGCCTCTGAAATAACTTTCTCTTTCCCAGAAAAACTCTTCACTATCCCTAGATAGTTGAAACTGAATTCCAGAAATAAAGCTGACGTGCTCCTTCCCTGTCACTGATGGTGGGAAAAACTCCCCCTTTGCCAAAGTGTAGCCGATAAATACCATGCCTATGCAAAAAACTGCGAAAAGCCATACCATAAACCTCTTGGCATGATCTTTTTTTGTAGGTTGTGAGATTTTTGCTTTTGGCCAATCACTTAACCAAAGCGTATACATAAAGGCAGGTAAAAATACGATCGCAGGAATCTTCGTCAATAGTGCAAATGCAAAAAATACTCCTGAAAGGATGATTCGTCTCGTTGTCAAGTCTCGCGAAAGTAGGAGAGCGTAACTAAGTAATATCCACATCGTCATAACGTTGTCGATCAACACACGTCTCTGATAGAAGATAAACAGGGGTGACAGTGTAAAAAGAAGTGTTGCGACAGCTGCAACGGTTGTTCTATTGCTCAATCTTCGTGCAATGAAAAAAACTAGTCCAGCACTTACAACATGTACTAGTAACATAAATACTCTCATGTTGTCTATAGATGAATCCCCAAATACAAAAAAGTTTCCGCCAAATATAATTGTCCACGCCGCCATCGTGATCCAGCCAAATGGTGGGTGATCATACCAATAGACGTATGGTGAGAGACTACCCTCTTTTACTAAAGACCAAGCTTGTGAGGTGTATATTCCTTCATCACCTTCATAGTAAGGATAGTGAAACATGCCAAAGCCATGTGTCAAAAAAGCAACTGCCATGCAAATTGCAAAGGTTATAAGAATGCTTCTGGGTATTGATTTAATATATGAAAACTTCATAAATACTGAAATTTTTTGCATACTCTTACTTTGAGTAAAGTCGTGAAAGTAATTGATTTATACATGAAAATGCTAATATTGTCAAATTCTTCGTCTTTTGTAAATCTGTACTGTGCCACAACTCCCCCCCCATGCCTCTTACTCGGAATCAGATGAGGGAGGCAACATTTTCTCAGCTTTATCGAAGCTTGACTTTCATTAGACCGCAGAAAGTTATCCATGTCGCCGAAAATAAGCCTTAGGCGCGGTTTCACTTTTTCTTATCACAGTATGTTTAGTATACAATATGTTTCGTGTATTCTAGAATTTGAATCTATTGGTCTTTCGATTGATTATCACCTAAGTGAAATTGCATACGGTAAATTTCTTGACCTGCGCACACCTTCGCTTGCTCCCATTTTGTCTGTAAGTCGTAAGGTGATTTATCAAAATACTCTATTTCAGATATTCCGTTTTCCTTGAGAAGGTTGCGTGTGTCCTCAAACAGCTGCTTTTGGTCTGTTTGGTAGACCCATATAGTTTGTTTCTGAATCCAATGAGTCACATCATCTAGAAGTCGCTGACAAACGACGCGTCTCTTATGGTGACGATCCTTAAACCACGGATCTGGAAAATTGATGTATATTGTATCAATCAGTGCCCCATCATCACTGATTGCTGGTGACAGTAAACTCCTTAAATTTCTTACAGCATCACCTGAGAATACTCTTACATTTGATTTTTCTGCAAATTTTTTTTCTAGGCGCAGTGCAAGTGGTCGACGAATTTCTAAAATAAGGAAGTTATGTGAATCACCAAAAATCTCCATAAGTCCTTGGGAGAATTCACCGCGATCTGCTCCTATGTCTACAATTATTGGCTTATCATTCCCAAAGCCTCCAAAGCTGTACTCACTTTGATCACTCAATGGATTCACATGATGTCTAACACGATTTTTGCTCATGACCAACTAATAATTAGAATAATGAAAATACATTTTCGGGAGGATTGGCGATGATAGCCCTAGACTGATCTTTAATGACAATAGCATCCTTCATGGCACTGGGATTGTTGACGATAAAATCTATGATTTCCTGATCATCTGATTCTTCGTTGAGGCAACTATCATGCCACAATGGGTGCTCTTTTTCCACAAGATCAACTGCCCACATACCTAACATCTCAAGCAAATCCTGCACGTGACTTGCAGTGATTTTGATATGTTGCGTATCGTGCGACGTAAAGTCGACCCCTTGTTGCACAAGGAGGGCTTCTATAGAGTCTGATATGTCTGAATTTATTTTCCTGTAGAGAATGTAGCTCATTTTTTTGTGTAAACGTATATTGGAGTTTTTCCGACTGGCTTGTCTTTTAGTACTTCACCGTCCCAGTTTTCTATATGGAAGTTGTATGACAGCACACGAGATCCTGCAGGTAAATCTCTAATCACATTTTTCATCGGCTTTGCATTTAGCGTCTTTTGTGTTGCAAAAACATAGACCACAGCTGCTTTGGAAAAATCCTGCGTAAGGCCATTTCGCCAATAAATTGATGTGTTTGTAGATGGAATGAACTTTGACTTTAGTGAGCTGTATAAATAGAGCAAAAATGACATCTCATATCCATAAATGTGGCATTTGGGATACCTCTTAGACAGCGCAAAGATTACCCTTCCGTCACCTGAGCCTATGTCATAAAATGACTCTCCTGTTTGCAATCTTGATAAATCACCTATTCGCTCTAAATCAGAAGTGCGCGTAGGAAACCATGGCGCGAGAGATAGTATGGTATATATTACCCATAGTCCAACCCCTAAGCACAGCACCACAATTAAAATGGAGATCATATCTTGGTAACTATAAATTATTTTCCAGGACATATCCTCTTGCTCCTACCATTAATCAAAGATTCTACCCTAGATCTCTATCTTAAGTAATAATGGGCAATGATCTGAACCCATCTGATCATGTAAGTATTCAATTTCGGAAACTTTTCTTTGCATTTTTTGATCGAGGAAAAAATAGTCAATTCTCCAACCGACATTTCGGTCTCTTGCTCGCGTTATAGTATCCCAATAAGAATAGACTTCTACTACTTCAGGATTTAGTGAGCGCCAAACATCAAGCCAGTTATCAGA
>CALHMM010000008.1 GCA_938034715.1 Minisyncoccota bacterium | reverse complement strand
AGATAATTGACATCTGGATTAGCATGATACTGTACTAATCAACCATCATATCTATATGAAAAATGTGATCCTTTTAGTGTTTGTAGCAACACTTATACTAACTCCAGCAATAGTCACGCCAGTAGAAGCTACGTATTTTTCTACTGTAAATGATTGTCATCTTCATAAGAAGTCAGATGAGTCGATACTAATAAACTACTTCGAAACCAAGATCGTCTCACATGACGGAAGAACAAGTTACACGAAGTCAGGTATTCATATTCCTCAAGGGACATATGATGTATATCTCGAAGGATCCGATGGGTACAAAGGTCGCTCAAACTTAGTGCAGGCACAAGAAAAATATGCTGTGGGATTTTTAGCTCATGGTAATGAAGTTGCCGTTTCTAATGCAAGCGAAGACGTGCCTGATGGACAAGACGGTGCATTTTGGAATGGAAAGGTAAACACCAATTTGGACATCACCGATGATGTTGATTCCTTGAAGATATTTCACGCAGGAGATGAGGATTCACTAAACAGCGTAAGTCCAACTTGTATTCTTCTCGTACCTCAAAAAAAAGTACATGCTGAGCCAAAGCCGAAGCATCCAGCTGCACCAATTTGCGGGAATGGAATACAAGAAAATGGTGAACAGTGTGATGATGGAAATCTACACTCAGGGGATGGATGTAGTGCAATGTGCTCACCAGAGCGAGCAATTATCAGTCCAGTGTGTGGCAATAGTATAGTAGAGCCAGGGGAGCAGTGTGATGATGGAAACGCAGACGATGAAAAATGCGATACACAGTGCAAGCTGCCAGAAATTAAAATTACCCCAACTCCCGATCCTCAGCCAGAGCAAACGCCAGACCCAGAGCCAAAGAGATGTAGCTCCGAAATTGGGAATACTGTCTTCAATGACTACAATAAAAATGGTGTGCAAGACGAAGGAGAGCCAGGAATAGAGGATGTGAAATTAAAGCTACAATACGGAGACAAAGTCGACACTGACAAAACTAACTTTCGAGGGCGCTACGACTTCGATGATCTGTGTGAAGACACATACCGTGTAATAGTAGCTGTAGAAACATTACCACATGGATGCTACCAGACATACGACAGAGACGGAAAATTAGATCATACCTATAAGAAAGAGTTAGGGGATAATGACGATTACACTAAAGCAGATTTTGGATATCACTGTCCTGAAGGTGGAAGAGTCTCTCCGCAAACTGGACCAGGTGCAATAGCTGCAGCAGCATCAGCAACACTAGCCTCCGCCGCTGCATTGATTGGGCACAGAAGGTTAAGGAAGCAATCTGGGACCATAATCAGCTTTGAGTAAGTAGGTTCAAAAAACATTAAAAAGTGTGTCGCAAGACATGCTTTTTTGATATCTAGAAAATATAGTTAATTTTTGAGTATCCAACTTTACAGATCTTCTGAATGAAAGCCTACTGCAAAGGCTCAATACAAGAAAGAATTTGACACATTTGGTATATAATGATAATATAGTCTATTAAAATACCATGAAACAGTGAAAAGATTTATCACAACAATCAGTATTTTTGCAATTGTATTCGCTACGCTTTTTACAGTCTTTTCTGGACGTTCGAGTATTATTACAAATCTAATTTTCCCTAGACCAGAAACGTCACAGGAACTAGTTGCAGAGCTTTCACAGAGACACTTTGGCATATCTCCATTTTGGCTCGAGCGCTACGGCGCGTCAGTGCGCACAAAAGAGGATACATTGATTGACGCGGATGGTGATGGACTAACGCTCCTTGGTGAGTACACCTATTATTCGCACCCATTCGTAGCAGATACGGATGGAGATGGAGTAACTGATGGAGCAGAAGTGCTTGAGGGGAATTCACCAACAGGGAGTGGTCGATTGGATGTCAATGCAAATACACTGCCTGATGACTGGGAAAAGAAATATGGCCTAGAGGGAGAAGACAGCTTTGCTGCCAGTGATGTCGATCGCGACGGTTTACCGAACGATCGTGAGTACCTTTATGGAACAGATCCGAGAAATCCAGATACTGATGGCGATGGGTATAGTGATGGCAAAGAAGTACGGGACGGCTATGACCCAACAGCAAAGGGTGAAGTAAGAAGTACATATCATATTATCATCGACAAGATCAATATTGACGCCCCAATTGTTTTGTCAAAAGATGCATCAGAAGAAGTCCTACAAAAAGATCTCGAAAGGGGTGTGATTCACTATCCTGGACAAGCCCTTCCAGGACAGGAAGGTAATAGCTATATAGCAGGTCACAGTAGTAATTATTCGTGGTCCCCAGGAAACTTCAATTCAATTTTCCAAGATCTAAATGATGTAGTGCAAGGTGATGAGATTACCATCGTAGAGTCGCTAGCTAATGGAAGAGAAGTGCGACATAGGTACCTCGTAGATCTGACGCAGGAAGTAGCGGCTGACGATAGTAGGATATTTGAAAACACCTCGTCCGCCTTGCTGACTCTCACAACTTGTTGGCCATTAGGTACTGCAGACAGACGCATTATGGTTAAAGCCTCACTACTCGACAACAAAGACAAAATAGCCTACAATAATTCTTTATAGATGTAAAAATACGCACCGATACAAGTATCGTGAGATACTGATGCCTAAAGCTAAAATAAACAAATGATCGATATTTCGATTTTCCTATTTCTTCTCGCACTAAGTTCATTTTTCTCTAGCAGTGAAACCGCATTCTTCTCACTTTCACACGCCAAAGTCCGCATGATGCAAGCTGAGGGAGGAAAAACAAACGATATCGTCCAAAAGCTCAAGCGTGACCCACAGAAATTACTAGTAACAATACTGATTGGCAACAACATTGTCAATCTCTTCACAGCCTCTTACGCTACTGTCGTTGCCACGAGGTACTTTGATAGTGCAGCACTAGGAGTTGCTACCGGTGCTACTACACTACTCATTCTGATCTTTGGGGAGGTAATTCCAAAGTCATTTGCTTATGCTTCCAATGTAAAATTTGCAAAAGCAACGGCATGGCCGATATATTTTTTTAGTATAATATGCACACCTTTGACAGTCATTTTGGTAGAGCTTTCCAAAAAACTTTCTCAGCTAGCAGGTCATGATGAAAATCAACATAATCACGTTACAGAAGAAGAAGTCCGAATCATGTCACGTATGGGAGTAGAGAGCGGAAAGATCAATTACCGAGAACATGAGATGATCGAAAACATATTCCGATTCGATGATATCAATGTGGAGCAAGTAATGACACCTTGGTACAAAGTCAGCACGCTATCTGGATTAGTGCCAGTGGAACAAATAGCTCACTTTGTATCCCATGAAGGATATTCACGTTATCCAGTTCATGATGGAAAAAATGAAGACAACATCATTGGTTATGTGCACGTGAATGATCTTATGAAAGCACTGAACTCAGATAGCAGAGATCAGCCTCTTGAGAACTTTGTTTCAAAAATCACACGCGTCAGAGAAGGGTATGCTATCGAGAGAGCATTTCGAGCCATGCTAAGAGATCATACGCACATTCTGCTTGTAAAAGGACCAAAGGGGAAAGATGAGATAAAGGGATTAGTAACCCTTGAGGATGTAATTGAGGAGATCTTGGGTGAGATTGTAGATGAAACTGATAAGGAAAGAATTGATGCTGAGCAGGAGAACGAGAAATCATAGACAAAAGGCATAAAGTCATTTTATTGACAAAAAGAAACCTTTTTGTTACGATGTATAAACTAAAAGATATCTAATAACAGTGCCTAATTCAGGCTCACTAGAACCTACTCCATTATGAACAAAAAATTCACTGATATATGTAGCGATGCTTTGCGTGTTTTATCACCTAGAGCGAGAGATTGTGTACAAAGGCGATTTGGCATTGGTCATGCTAATGCTCAGACATTGGACGCTATTGGCAAGCAGCACGACATTACCAGAGAAAGAGTACGTCAAGTCGTGCGAGCGAGCCTTCTGCAAATCCATGAAAAAGCAAATGAGGAATACCATGCAGCTCAATCAGGTATCGAAGGATATGTCCGGGCACATGGAGGAATCGTACATGCCCAAAGGTTATTTGAAGCCTTTGAAAAGAAACAAGGTGCAGATATAGGTGTTATGCGATTTTTTATCGCGGCCTCACAAGAGGTCATGCTTGTCGACAAGCATAAGATTCACCCAATTGAACCTTCAATCCATGTCGCCGATTTTGATTTTGACAAGTGGAGCGCACTACACAAAGATGCTCATCTATTCTTTAAAGAAACGAAAAAGGTTGTAGCACAAGAAGATCTTTACGCTGTTCTTTCAAAGAAACATAAACATCTTGACGATATACATATTAAGGAACACCTACATGCCTCTAAGGAAATTGCGAAAAATCCTTTCGGTCACTGGGGCGTTTCTCTATGGAGTGAGGTGAAGCCACGCAGTATCCGCGACAAAGTTTTCCTTATCTTGACACATTCAGATCAGCCGCTACACTTTCGTGACATCGCACAGGCAATAGACGAAAAAAAGCTTGGAAAGGGGTCGCGCAAAACACACCCACAAACTGTGCATAATGAGCTAATCAAAGACAGTTCATTTGTACTTGTTGGACGCGGAACATACGCTCTTGCTTCACAGGGATACATGAAAGGGAAGGTAAAGGATCTCGTCATAAACATCCTCAAAGAAGCTGGAAAGCCTCTGACAGCAGATGAAGTTATTGAACGTGTGCTTGATCAGCGAACTGTAAAGCCAGCCACAGTCAAGATTAACCTCAATGCTGTTGCGCGAAATGATAATGGAAACTATACTTTAAAATAGAACGAGAGAGTCGTAGCAGAATAAGTGCAGTAGCTATTGTCCCCTCCCAAAAAGTCGTTAAAACAAAAATGTATGCTCTCAGATGTTCTAGAATTTTTCTCAACATTTTGGACTGGATTTCAAGCAACATGGTTTGTCATTTTACCTGTTGCTTTTTATGTGATCTTCAAAAGCCTCTGGGGAAGACATGCTTCAACGAAGTGGGTCATGAGTCGAGGTGATGTATTGTTAGAGGTGATACCGCCGCGAGAAGTTGAGCGTTCACCTCAAACAATGGAGAATTTCTTTTACTTACTTGCAGGAACAGATAAAGGACCAAACGTACTACAAAAAGAAGTTGATGGCTATATGAATCCATTGTATTCACTGGAAATTGTAGGCATAGAGGGAAATATACATTTCTATGTGCGAACGCATGGGATATTTCGACAAGTAGTTGAAAGTGGACTCTACGCGCAGTACCCAGGCGTTGAGGTTGTAGAGGCTCATGACTATACATGGGATGTGCCTATTAGTATCCCAAATAAAGAATGGCAACTATGGGGAGCAGATTACAAACTGGAAAAGCACGACGCATACCCTATTAGAACCTACAAAAAATTTGAGGAAGACATTACAGGTAAGATGATCGATCCTCTACATATGCTTCTAGAAAATATGTCCGCTCTTGGTCCTGGTCAACAAATGTGGCTCCAGTTTATTGTGCAACCTGAAAGTCCCAAATGGGCGAATACGCAAGGGATGGCTGAGATCGACAAGCTTCTAGGCAGGGAGAAAACTCCAGACTCAGTTTTTGGCCGCGTCTTCAAGGATTTTACGGATGTCGTAGCTGGGGTATTTACTGGCTTCCTCAAGCCTCCAGAGTACTCACCATTTGGAAATGAAGAAAAGGACGAGCAGCCGATTGAATTTCGACTTACACCCGGGGAAAAAGGACGCCTCACTGCCCTAGAGGAGAATCTCTCCAAGGCATTTTTTAATGTCAAAATGCGAATGATCGTAATTGGAAAGAAAGAAGGCTTTACTAAAGCCAATGTAAGTGCGATGAATGGAGGAATAATGAAGCCATTTAACGACAATTTCCACAATTCAATCTTGCTTGATTCGGCAAATTCAAAAACCGATGCTGAGCATTTGTTTAAGCCAGAAATTATAGGTCGAAAGAGTAGGGTGCTACTAGAGCGCTACAGAGACAGGGATCCATCAGGCATCGTTTTTCGCTTTTCCACAGAGGAATTGGCAACACTTTTTCATATGCCTGATATGTCTGTGACAGCTCCAGGCATTCAGTTCGCTGGCTCCAAGAGGGGTGGTGCACCAAATAACTTGCCGTTCTAATTTGCTCACATACTGCACCGTATACGAAACGACATTGTTCCTGTATTATATCTAAATACAAGCACTCACGTATCGACTATGAATCAAGAAATAATTGTACCATTTGCAAAAACAAACTTCCGCAACAAGGAGGTTGCCTTTGGCATCAAAACAGATGATAGACGGAGACATATGTATGTCATCGGAAAAACTGGTATGGGAAAGACAAACATGTTGGAAAATCTTGCCATTCAGGATATCCGCAACGGACATGGTATGTGCTTTATAGATCCTCATGGTGACAGTGCCGAAAAGCTGATCAGTATGATCCCTGCTTCACGTCTAGATGATGTAATTTACTTCAATCCTGGAGATCAAGATTTCCCACTTGCATTTAATGTCATGGAGTCAGTGGATGCACGTTTTCGCCCCCTCGTAGCCTCAGGGCTCATCGGCGTATTCCAAAAACTCTGGGCTGATTCTTGGGGTCCACGTCTCGAGTATATTTTACGCAATGCAATACTTGCATTGCTAGAGTGTCCTGATTCCACATTGCTGGGCGTAATGCGCATCCTTGTAGACAAAAAATACCGTATTTACGTGATCAATCATGTGAAGGACCCCGTAGTTCGAGCTTTCTGGGTTGATGAATTCTCACAGTGGAATGAGCGTGTATTGCAGGAAGTAATTTCTCCAATCCAAAATAAGGTTGGTCAATTCTTGACAAGTCCCTTGATCCGAAATGTGGTTGGTCAAGAATCTTCGTCTTTCAATGTGCGTGAGGCAATGGATAGCAACAAGATCATGATACTAAATCTAGCTAAAGGACGCATAGGTGAAGACAACTCTGCATTACTTGGTGCCATGATGGTGACTAAAATTCAGCTAGCTGCTATGGGACGCGTCGACATCGAAGAAGCGGATCGAAAAGACTTCTACCTCTACGTTGACGAATTTCAAAACTTTGCAACAGAGTCATTTGCAAATATTTTGTCAGAAGCCCGCAAATATAGGCTTTCTCTAATTCTGGCAAATCAATACATTGCACAACTCCAAGAGGAAGTACGAGACGCAATCTTTGGGAACGTTGGAACCATTGTTTCCTTTCGTGTCGGTGCTGCTGACGCAGAAGAATTGGAAAAAGAATTTGATCCAATATTCCTCATGAATGACATAGTAAATCTCCCAAAGTACTCAATTTACCTTAAACTCATGATAGATGGTATAGCAGGGGACGCTTTCAGCGCTACAACACTTCCACCAATTGCCAACAATGAAGGTGACAGTACAGACAGTGTCGTAAAGGCTTCAAGAAACAAATATGCAAACGATATAGAAACGGTGGAGCAAAGAATTATGAATTGGAGTGGTATGACAGTGCCATCAACTACGCCAAGCGCTTCACCGGCGCAACAGCCTGCGCAAAAAACAGTTCAAGCCACTAGCAATACGCCGAAAAATCCAACACCTCATTCAAGACTAAATTCCACGAACAGTGCTGCCACAGCAAGTGCTAGTGATGTACCAGAACAACCAAGAAATAGCGAGCCCGCTGTTCGCACGTCAGCAAAAATTACCAAAGACACACCAAGCGCAGAATCAAATAATCATATTCAAGCTACCATACCCCCTAAAACTGTGACATCAACAACAGCCGAAGCTCCACAATCATTTATGGAGCAACAGCCAAAGCCAGATCAGCGGCAGATGTATGATGCGATATGTGCGATGTGTGGCCTGGCAATTCAAGTTCCATTTGAACCAGATGGCTCTAGACCAGTGTATTGTAAAGAATGCCTCAAAGAGGTACAGCGCACCAAGGCAAAAGAGCAAGAAACCAACGCCAAGTCAGTAACGCCAAGACTAAGGAAATCATCTGATAACACAAGCCCTCGAGCTCCACAAAAAAGGGAAAAGGAAAGTCTCAAAGAACTTATTTCCCAGGCGCAATCTAATAAATAATCCCTACTCATGATAATAAATGTCGTTCTCGTAGTTGCTGCCTTTCTTATTCTGATAAAAGGTGCTGATTTTTTTGTAACAGGCGCCTCCAGTATAGCCAGAAAAATGGGGATCACACCATTTGTGGTTGGACTTACTGTCGTAGCAATTGGAACAAGTGCGCCAGAATTTTTTGTGAACGTCATTGCTGCACTAGGAGGATCTACAGATTTGGCAATAGGAAACGTAATAGGCTCAAACGTCGCAAATATCCTCCTTGGTCTAGGAGTTGCCTCAGTCGTCGCAACAATTGCTATTAAGAAACAAACTGTCTGGAAAGAGATCCCGTTTGCACTCCTGAGCGCCTTAGTAATCGCCTTTGTAACACTTGACACTGTCTTCTCAGGAGCTGAGGTGAACACGATCACAAGAGGGGATGGATTCATCCTACTATCGTTCTTTGTGATATTTATGGTCTATACTTTTGGATTATCAAAAGTAAAGGGAGAAAAAGATGACAACCAAGATAGTATTGATGTGTATTCATGGCCAAAGTCATTGTTGCTCACATTCGGAGGTATTGGTGCTCTTCTTATCGGAGGTGATCTCGTAGTAGAAAATGCGGTTGCCATTGCGCTTGCACTGGGATGGTCAGAAAATCTAATCGGATTAACCATTGTAGCGATGGGCACCTCGCTGCCAGAAGTTGTAACTTCGGTTATAGCTGTGAGGAAAAAACAGGCTGATTTAGTGGTGGGAGGAATTATAGGGTCAACTATTTTTAATGCATTTTTCATCTTAGGATCAACAGCGCTAGTAAAAGACATAGAAATAGCACCACAAAAAAACATTGATATCACATTTGACACTCTTTTTCTACTATTAATCTCAACCGCATTTTTCATCTTTATGTTTGTCGGAAAGAAGCATTCTTTAGAGAAATGGCAAGGAGTGCTCTTTGTCGTAGCCTATCTGCTCTACATGTCCTACGCAATTTTCAGAGAAATGTATTAGCGTGTCTTCCAGAAAGCGATGATGACAGAATGAAAGTAGCCTCTCGCTAGATAAAGTCATGACACCAATAAGTAAATATGTCAATTGAACGATGGCAAACTTTCCAGTATGATATCTACAGAGAGTATTCATTTTGCCATATTTATATCACGTAATCATGGACAGCATCAATTCATCAGACCAAAACACCCAAAAAAAGCGTAAGCTCCAAATGGAGGAGCTTTCGTATAATGCAGATATTAAACGGGCAAAAAGAGAGCGTGAAAATATACTCCTCGAAGTAAAAAGATATGAAAACGAGGTGCAACGCTTACTTGTTACAATAAGTGATGCCAAGGCAAGTGAAAAAAAGATCGCTCAGAAAGAGCAATTTTTGCAAGAACAAATCAGTGCGATCAAAAAAAAGCTGATCAATCTAGAGAGACAGTAAATGCCATACAGCACTCACAGTCATAAAAAAACTCTCACTATATCTAAAAAAAGATTATATGAATGTAAATGAAGTTCGGGAAAAATATCTAGCATTTTGTGCAAAAAATAAACATGTCATCGTCCCTTCGGGAAGGCTAGTACCAGAAAATGACCCGACAACACTCTTCACAGGCTCTGGAATGCAACCCATGGTGCCGTATTTACTAGGAGAGGATCATCCAAATGGAACACGGATTGCAAATTCACAAAAATGTTTTCGTGCAGAAGACATCGAGGAAGTTGGTGACAACAGGCATACAACGCTTTTTGAAATGCTCGGAAATTGGTCACTCGGTGACTATACTAAAGAGGATCAACTACGGTGGATCTTTAGTTTCTTGATGGAGATCGGCATAAACCCTCAAAATCTCTATGTAACTTGTTTCATTGGTGACGAGGGCAATGACATACCAAGGGATGAATTCTCTGCAAAATTGTGGCAAGAACTCTTCGCCTCAAAGAATATCGAAGCAAATATTGCAGATATAGGGTCAGAGCTTCAAGGATATAAGAAAGGGATGAAAGATGGTGAGAGAATTTTTTATTACGACGGCTCAAAAAACTGGTGGAGTAGAGCAGGAAAACCAGATAATATGCCCTCAGGTGAGCCAGGAGGTCCTGATAGTGAGATGTTTTATGATTTTGGCACACCGCACGACATTTCGTATGGTGAAAACTGCCACCCTAATTGTGATTGTGGACGGTTTCTTGAAATCGGCAACAATGTCTTCATGGAATACCTTAAGCAACCTGATGGATCATTCACTCCATTACCCAGAAAGAACATTGACTTTGGTGGCGGTCTTGAGAGGATCGCAGCAGCAAGTGAGCATAAAGCCGATGTTTACATGATCGATGTATTTGCTTCAATCATTACTAAGCTTGAAGAGCTATCTGGCAGATCATACAATGACCTTTCGTATCAATTTGCCTTCCGTGTAATTGCCGATCACGCGCGAGGCACAGTTTTCATGTTGGGAGACGGTATCGTGCCATCAAATAAAGATCAAGGATATATTTTGCGGAGACTTATGAGGCGAGCGATGTTTTATGGGACGCAGCTCGGACTAGACGACAGCATCCTTGAGGAGGTTGTACCAATTGTCATTGCCATGCACGCACAAGCCTACCCAGCTCTTTCACAACATGAAGAAATGATAAAGCGGGAGGTGATTGCTGAAGAGCACAAATTCCACAAAACTCTTGATCGGGGTCTCAAGGAACTGCATAAAATGATTGATCGTGACGGAGAACTGACAGGACAAGATGCATTTATCCTCTTTACAACATATGGATTTCCACTAGAGATGACGCTTGAAGTCGTAGAAAAAAGAGGATTGCAAATTGATCGCCAAGTGTATGCGGATGAGTTCGAAAAGCACAGAGAACTGTCGCGTACTGCTTCAGCAGGTAAATTCAAGGGAGGATTGGCCGATCACAGTGACATCACAACCGCTCTTCATACATGTACGCACCTCATGCTTGCAGGTCTACGTAAAGAGCTCGGTGAGCATGTTCATCAGGCAGGCTCAAACATCACTCCAGAAAGAACGAGATTTGACTTTACGCACTCGGAGAAAGTAACACGGGAGGTTCTAGATAAGGTGGAGAGTTATGTAAATGAAGCAATTGCAAAAAACACAATTGTTAGCATAGAGAAAGTACAAAAAGAGATAGCTAAAAAAGATGGAGTTGAAGGAAGTTTCTGGGAAAAATATCCTGACATCGTAAATGTCTATACAATGAAGGCGCCCGACGGTACGGTCTACTCACGTGAACTTTGCGGCGGACCACATGTGGAAACTACAGAAAACATCAAAAAAGTCTTCAAAATCACCAGTGAAAAATCCTCTTCAGCCGGAGTACGTCGTATAAAAGCCATTCTTGAGTAAATCTCTCAGTAGCAAAATCGATAATGGATAAAGGAAAAGTTATATTTAAGAGAAGTGCTTTCTATGGTGATGCTAAAATCACCAACCAAGCTGTTTCTGGGGTCCTGGAAAAAGATGAGAAGAAAGTTGTAAACACTGCCTCCAAGAGGAGGGAGCTCTACGATAAATTTAAAGACTTCGGAAGTAGGGGTCAAGGGCTGACTGATAAGGAAGCTAAGATGGCTCTTGCGGAATTAAAGTACGGCAACGATAATCATTATCAAAAAAAGGCATAAATACACTTGCGCAAGAACTAGGACTTGGCAAGGGTGCGATATCCAAGAACACCCTCCGCTCTGCAACAAAGTATAAACAACGTGCTTCTCATGCTTCACCCAATAAAATTGTTGCTGACATAAGAAAAACCGCTGACAAAAAAGTAAACCAAAGAAGAGAGAACTACGCTGATACTCTGAGCAAGAAGCAAAAAAGTAGTCTCCTCAACAAACGCACAAGTAGCGCAGTAAAAAGTCAGCGCAGCAATAATCGCCTCAGTAATATAAGAAATAACGAAACAAGGAGCTCACTTTCAGTAGCGCGCAACAGCATGCATACATCCAGAAGTATAAATCCCTCATCGACTACATCCAGGATCCAGGGGAGATCATCCGCAGGTCGATACCCAAAGGGAGTTCCTGTGAGTCCTCTCGCTAGACTATCTGGAGGTTTAGGCGGCAGATTTGGGGGATCACATAGTAATTACTCGCGATTACGATAGAGATAGAGCTCTGGAACTCACGAAAAAATTTGACAGATTCAAGTACTGTGCTATAATTTTCCTACTACCAAAAGAGCACACAAAAGAGCTCCGCAGGACTATTTCATAAGAAAATTTATATACCACGATGCTAGCAGTTATAAAAACAGGTGGAAAACAGTACAAAGTAGAAGAAGGCGACAAAATCCGCATAGAGAAAATTGATGTTGAGGAAGGAAAGGGGATAACTTTTGAGGAAGTACTCTTTCTTGGTGATGAGAAAAAAGTTTCTGTAGGGAGTCCATTTATCGACGGAAAAACCGTAGAAGCTAAAGTCTTGGCACAAGGTCGTCACAAAAAAGTCTGGGGTATGAAGCACAAAGCAAAAAAACGTTACAAACTCAAATTTGGCCACAGACAAAGCTTCACAGAAGTAGAGATCACAAAAGTTGGATAACCACAGAAAAACACTGCTCATAGCAGTGTTTTTTCTTTGGGGGTAATAATCATATACACCAAATCAGTCTGCGCAGATTCTAGACAAATACATGAGAAACATATCCTCACAAAATAAAACATTACCTAAGTGGTAATGCTCTTTGGCCTCGATAACAATGATCGAGACCAAATATCGCTAGCTCTTCTACCAAAACCAATCGTGGGTCATTAATCCTGCTACATCGATTTGTGTTTGTGATGATGAGGGGATCTGCTTTGTGCCTTCTTGCAATGTTTTTTGCATGGTTGTTGAGATAATGTCAGTCTCAATATATTCAACATCTGAAGGTTTCTCCGGACCTGGATGGTCTGTACTTGCAGAGGTTAAGGTTCTGTACATTGTATCTTCTATCAATGTCTTGTGCATTTAATACTCCGTGGTTGCATGGGGTTAGAGTGATTAAATCATTTCTGTACGATTTGTCAATGAAGACTTGAGGGTGAGGTCATCTGCGTATTCTATATCAGATCCTGTAGCCAAACCACGGACGAGCCTTGTAAGTAAAATATTCTTCTCTTGAATAATTGCAGTTAGTCTTTTCTGCAGAAATAAAGCTGTCATATCTCCTTCAGTCGTAAAGTTTGTAGCGATAATAATTTCCCTGATAGATGTCGCTGAAAGCCTGTTTTCTAATTCGTGTATTTTAAGGTGGTCGCTCTTTTGACCGCTAACGGTACCACCCAGGACATGGTATAGACCATTATAAGTTCTGGCTCGTTCAATAGGGATGATGTCGAGGGGATCTTCCACGACACACAGAGTGTCACAATCACGACCTGTGTTTGCGCAGATTAAGCAAAGGTCTGACTCTGTTATGTTAAAGCATTGTGCGCACGTATGGACATTATGGAGAGATCTAAGTGCCTCAGAAAAAGACTCAGCCTTTTCCTTGTCAGCCTTAAAAAGCGACAAGACAAGTCTTTCGGCCATTTTTGGGCCAACACTCGGTAAGTCTGTGAACTGATCGATGAGATTTTGAAAGTTTTTTGGATACATTTAAATAGTCTTGAATCATTAGTTTCAGTAATACGACTACGCTTCCTGTCTTTGCTCTTGCTCCTGTCCTTGACCATGAACATGCTCCAGATTTTTATACGAAGCTGCTTCTTCATGCCAGTACATTTGAACTGATCCTACAGGTCCGTTACGGTGTTTCGCGACAATAATCTCGGCAGCATTTCTATTTTCATCAGTTGGATTAACGCGATGCTCTCTATGGATAAACATCACCACATCAGCGTCTTGCTCGATTGAGCCTGATTCTCGGAGATCACTCAAGCGCGGTCTCTGATCAGGACGAGACTCTACGGCACGAGAAAGCTGTGAGAGAGCAACAATTGGAACATTGAGCTCTTTAGCGAGAGTTTTGAGTCCACGAGAGATCTCAGAAATTTCCTGCACACGGTTTTCTTGTCCTCGACCTTCCATGAGCTGAAGATAATCAATGATGATCAATCCCAGCTCATGTTCAGCTTGTAATCTCCTAGCCATCGTTCGCATCGTCATGATATTGGCACTTGAAGTATCATCGATGTACACGGGAGCCTCCGAGAGAACACCCATTGTCTCTGAAACCTTTGCAAAGTCTCCTTCTGTCACATTACCCGTTCTTAGTTTCCAAAGATCGATATTACCCTCTGCTGCGATCATACGATCAACTAACTGGTCAGATGACATCTCAAGTGAAAAAATACCTACTGGAACCTTATAGTTTGTTGCGGCTTGGCGTGCAATATCGAGTACAAGAGAAGTTTTTCCGACTGATGGACGAGCAGCCAAGATGATAAGATCAGACTTCTGTAAGCCAGAAAGCACTTTGTCCAGATCAGTAAATCCTGTAGGCACGCCACGGAGTTCTCCTTTGTTCTTGTGGAGCTGGTCGAGACGATCAAATGCCTCTCCAAGAATTGTACTAATAGGCGTGAAATCTTTCTTAAGGGATTTTTGCGAGATGCCAAACAAGCGCTGCTCAGCATCATCCAAAAGTTCATCAATATCCCGAACCTCGTCATACCCGAGGTCAGAAATATCCGCTGCAGCACTGATCAGTTTACGAAGTACGGACTTCTTCTGGACAATCTTTGCGTAGTAAGAAATATTTGATGCGCTCGATACGCTACTTACAAGTTCAGCAAGATAACTGGATCCACCGATTTTTTCAATTTCTTTCCGATCCTCAAGAATTGTCGAAAGGCTCAAAACATCTATTGGACTATTCTCTTCAAATAAATCCAAAACAGCTTGGTAAATTGTATTGTGAGCAGTCGTGTAAAAATCTCCAACACTCACTATATCAGCAATCTTAACAACAGCTTCCTTGTCGAGCATTACAGCTCCTAGCACAGATCGTTCAGCTTCAGTTGCATGGGGTGGGAGACGAAGTTCGGAGCTTTTATCTGACATGATTGATGAGTTTATTGCAAGGTTTAGATGATGATTGCGAGTCTCTAGATCTGAATTCAAGACACTCTGAATTCTCTTTGACTATTATACAGCATGAGGCAAGGGAAAATCTTTAAAATATGTTTGTAAGCAGTGGAAACCTCGTGTATAGATCAGAGAATTCATGTATTTATGATACTATAGAACAATAAGAATCAAACACAAAACATGCAGACAATTAATGAATTACAACAAAAATTTAGAGATATTGCATCTGTCAACATCGTAAAAAGAGATGAACTTATCATTTTGGAAGTAAATAATATGGGCGGAAATGCTGAATTTATGTTGCTAGGAGCGCAGCTCATTAGGTATTCTAGTATAGATAGTAGCTACCCAATTATATGGAGAAGCAAAGAAACCACCTATACAATTGGAAATCCAGTGCGTGGTGGCATACCAATCATTGCGCCATGGTTTGGCGATCTCGACACAAACCCGGAGGAAGTGAGACATCACAACCAAGATACTGCAAAAGCACCAGCGCACGGATTTGCTCGTACTAGAAACTGGATCCTTGAGGAAATCATCGAGAGTGGTGTTGATCAGGTTACTCAAACTACAATTTCTTTTAGACTTGATTATGAGGGAGGCACAGATGTTTGGGATAACGCACTAACCTTGAAAGTGACCTACGTAATCGGTAAAAACCTTTCAGTAAAACTAGAAACAATAAATGCCGCTGACAAAACAATGACTGTATCGCTGGGACTTCACACGTATTTCGCAGTTTCCGACTGTAGTACCATAATGATTCCGTCATTTGATGAATGTGAATATTACGACACACTTGATCAATGGAAACAAAAAAAATGGCAAGGCTCAATAACTTTCAATCAAGAATTCGATGCTCAATTTGTTGGTGTGCCAACACTACAAGAAATTGTAGACTCTTCATGGGATAGGAAAATCATCCTTGAAACTGTAGGTAGTGCTAGTGCCGTAGTATGGAACCCATGGGCACAGAAAGCAAAAAAATTATCGATGTTTGGAGATCAGGAATATAGAGATATGCTATGCATCGAAACAGCAAATGTTCAAAATGACGCGAAGGAAATAAATGCTGGTGAGAGTCACACTCTCGGGGTCACAATAAGCATACAAAAGATAAATTGATAGATTAAAAATATGCTCAAAATAACAAAGTGTAGAGATATTACAGAAATAGAATTTCCTCAACCACTCTATGAAAGTGAAAAGATAGCATCAGCGACACACGAAACATTAGGGGCATTTACAGTTTACGCCGGACTCTCTGAAAATCACGCTCAAAACATAAAAAGATACTCTCTCGACAAAAACGATAAAGCACTACAAGAAAATACGTCAGACTATAAGAGATTTGGCTTAGTAGATTATGAACAGCGCTACCAAAAAAAACCACGAACACAAATAATTCTCGTACACGATTCTTCCGATGAAGTAGCGGCATTTATCTGGTTTGGTCCGAGGAATCTACCAGCAGATTTAGAGGAGATAAATACGCAAGAGAGTCAAGATATTGAAAGCAAGTTATATGATGCACAAGGACAGTGGTACACAAGCTCCTACAGGACATATGGGGTATATAGGGGAGCGCGGATCACCAGCACTTTCGCTACTTTCGTCCTAGACCTCTACAGACAATTATATCCAGATACCCCAATGTGGCTAGCAGTCCAAATGGATAATCAACCAGCAATCGCTCTTTACAAAAAACTAGCCTTCACAACTTTTGCAAGGGACACTAATGAAAATGAATATATCATGAATTTAACTAGGTAAGAATATTGTGTTATAGTCGATTAAATCCCGCGAAACAATGGGAAGAATAAAGTCTATAAATACTTGACATATTATGTTAAGTATGATTAAATATGGTAATGTATCTTTACAATCGATCACAATATACCGCCATAATGGCAGGGGAATTTCATGAATACTTCACTACTTCGAGCGTACTACAGAGAAAGAGAACGTGTACAAGGCACTTCTTGGCCATTCACAAATGGTGCTGATCACACAGTAGATGTAAAAAAAATGATCGATGCGTTACCGATCGATCAACATTGTACCAAAGTATCAAACCTATTACTAGATTGGGATCAGTTTCCTTCCGACTATAAGGCGCTCGTCAAGCAATCTACCGCGTTCTTTCTGAATGTCGGAGGACTACGCGCTTGTGCAGATGACTATGTTGCTTTCACAACCTTAGCTACACGACCGCATATCCCTTTGGAGAGCGAGATTTCAGCAAGTGAATATGCTATCTGGCATGATCAAGTGTTTGGAAAGTCAATATCTGAAGCTGTACAAAAGTGTGGTGTCAAGACGCTTGCCCCGCACCATGTTCATTGGGTTGTGGGAAAAAGAGACTCGTGTTCATGGAATGACATTGCAGATTTACCTATCACACTTAGCAATAGGCTGCTGGCACAGTACGCCAGTCAAATTATGGAGGGCAGAAACTGCATTGCCTCACATTTTGAAGATCGTCAAATCGTTTCGACGATTGCGGTAGGTCATGCAGGCGCAGATCAGCGAACTTTCAACGCTCAAAGCTACGACACTGCTCATGTGCATACCGTAGCGCGTCCAAAAGAGTTAATCTTTCCAGTAGGAGAAACTGAGCTTACTGACCAGCAGAAAGTGATGTATGGGGATAACCTATACTATCTGGCTGTTGAAAAGTTTGCTCATGACGCACTTAACATCATAGAGAGAAGTTTCAATGATGCAGGTGCTGATGTTTCCTTTGAAATCGCACAAAGCGCTGATGCTTTTGCACGGTCAACGTTTGTCAGTACGTCTGAGCTGAGGCGTCTTTCCTTTGAAACTGTATTGATTGCTACGGTCAATCTCAACAGGCACCTAGGTGTTCTGTGGAAAAGACTTGCCGGTCATGGTGATGAGGAATCTGTCTTCGGCGATGATCTCGTTACAGAGCTTGCAGAAGTTGTACGTTGTGATGCCCCTGGCAACATCCAGAGGTTTCCACTCACACCCTGTTTCACGGTCGTGGTCTTGTGGCATGGAGATAACATTTCAGACATTGAAATCACTCCAACACTGCACGGACCCGCAGAAATATCGGGTGGAAGTATTGTAAGGTTCCAGTGAGGGATCGTCCATAGAGGCTCCAGTATTTTATACGGGAGCCTCTCTTTTTTGTACAGAAATTAGCAACGATGACCTTATCAATCAATTACTTTTATTGAGGGTGTAACCCTCAGATGTATCTTCGATAATATACCCAGCAGCAGCGATCTCATCACGTAATCGGTCTGACTCTGCAAAGTCTTTATCATTTCGTGCATGCTCTCTTTTTTTAACTAGCGCTAAAACTTCTCTCGGTATAGTTTGTTCCGTATCAAGAATTTCTAGTCCCAGAATGTGTATGACTGCCTGTTCTATATAACAAATAGTATTCACTATGTCCTCAATGACGATAAAACTCTGATTATCAATAGTCTGGGATTTGTAAAATTTTTTCATTGTTTCAAAAATGACAGCTATTGACTCTGGAGTATTCAGATCATCGTCCATAGCTTTCTCAAAGTCATTTTTGAATCCTGAGGCGAGAGTTCTTGTCTCATATTTTTGAAATGCTTGGGCAATTTCTGATTCACTGTTAAGGACAGTTTCTCTATGCTGAAGCAATTCTCTGTAAAAACCACTTATTCGTGCAATATTCGTGTGAGCTTGCTCAAGACTTTCCCACGTAAAGTTCATTTGCGAGCGGTAGTGTGACTGCAAATACACCATACGCAAATCCATGGCACTAAAACCTTTTTCTTTTATGTCCTTTAACGTGTATGCATTACCCTTAGATTTACCCATCTTGCCTCCGTCTACCAGTAAGTGCCTTGTGTGTACCCAGTGAGACGCAAAAGGTTTGTGTGTCAGGCTTTCTGTTTGAGCTA
>CALHMM010000007.1 GCA_938034715.1 Minisyncoccota bacterium | reverse complement strand
TTGGGCAGACCGACTTTTTCTCCGATTTTCTGAGCTATTGCTCCTCCGATGTAATTTTTTGCTATTGTTTGTAAGTCCATAAAGAATCCTTAGTGTTTACTCCTTCATAGTAGCATAACAGCATTGATGCCTTCTTTGACTTTCAAACTGAATATTCATTTTCTTTTTTTACCCTAGAAAGTATCACTTTTGTGGAGAGAAGTGCAGTGCCTGCTTACAAAAGATTGACTTGTATTCTATTGTTGTAGAATCTGAACTTATAATTACAATATTTTCGCCAAATTAGTATAGTGAAGACATGTACTTTTTCTTCCTAAGGTGTATTTTTATAAACTTGTTTGACTGTAACATATTCACTCTGTGTTTTCTCAATAAAAAAACGGCTAAGGATTATACCTCAGCCGTTTGATTTAATGCGGACAGGATTGTCTGAAAGCGTTCACAGGTTATATTCAAAGTCATAGCGTGGACGTAAATTGATCTGTTTGGCATATTTGCTATCAACTGCGAGACAAGATCTTTTTCGTATTCACTAACAGGATCATGCGAGACAGATTCAAAGTCTTCGTATTGTTCACTGTATTGCATGCGAGATAGTTCAATGTCTGCCTGTGTTATCCCCAATGTCTTCAATAATTTCCTGAGCGTATCTTCGTGCATGCCCAATGCGCTTGCCATGTCAGCACGTGTTTTGTACTTTCCTTCATGCGCCAATTTCTGCACTTTTTCAAACACCGCCGCTTCTTTTAACTGCTTGAAGTTTCTTTCACCCCCTGAAAGACGCCATTGTACACCATGGACTGTAGTATCCAGTCTTTGAGCAACCTCCTCTATGGATAACAAGTGATTCCTTTTTAACTCTTGCATAACTTGCCCAGCAAAGAGCCTGGCTTTAGCTAAGCGCCTTAAGTCCCAGAACGTGATGCCATAATATGACATTCTCTCTGACATCTTAGAGTTTGTCATAAATAATGAGCTCGCAACATCCTCCTTCCTCATGTTTGGATCAGTGGATAATTTTTCTAAAATTCTTTCAGAGAATACGATCCTGTGCTGCGGCTTCACTCTTTCTTTGATAGCTGTAAAATCAATCTCATACATCTTTATTTTGCGGTAATATGCAGGAGGACTAATACCTAATCTGTGGGCAACGTGAAGAGCTTTCTGAGTATCAATGTCTTCGATCGCTTGTATAATTTGGTCTTTTGCAACCATATTTGACGGTACCTTCATTGTGCTACACCCAGGTTAAAGAACGATATCATATGTTTACAACATAACAGAGTATTTGTCAATTGGATTGCGCTTGGGATTCCTTGTGTCTAGCTGATCTCAGGTAGAATTCAAAGTTTTTGTTCGTAGTATTTCTTGTTGAAAATTTTACTTACGAACATGCTTAGATATAATTATAAAAAAAGAGCCTACTGGAGATTTTCTATTTTTTGTATGATTGTTTCGAAAGCGTAGTCAGGCGGTTTATTTGTCGTGTCGATTTGTATGAAGCCAAGAGACTCTCGAGAATTATAGAGACTTATATTTCTCTTAGCACGACTTTCTGGCAAGTCTCCATTATTCCTTGCTGTACGATCAATGACTCTTCTTAATGCCTCTTCTGGGTTACAGTGGATTTGGAATTTAATGCATGGAATATTATTTTGTTTTGCGAGTTTTTCGTATGCCATAATTTCTTGCTCAGATTTGAATGACTGCTCTACCATTACAGACATGCCAAGCTCCAGATAACGCTGGGTCATTGCTATTGATACTTCGCGTGAGATGGCGTTATCTCTTGTTCCTCGCTTAAAGTCTGAGATAAAGCGCTTAATTTTATCAAAGCCAACAATTGCTGTACGGGGTAATTCCCTCGCTAGAAAACCTGCGGTTGTTGACTTTCCTGCACCACTCATACCGTCAATAAGGAGGAGAAATTTCTTCATAGTTAAGTATGTAATTACATAGTTATTATACAAGCTTAATTGACCTATTCCTAGCCATAGTAAATGATATATTCTCTTTAGCGTCATTGCTTTCTATTTGACATTTTTAATTATATAGTTTATTGTAATACTGTCATTAGCCAATTTGCCGAGATTATAAATGCACACTTACCCTTGTCCTTTACTAGGAAAGACGCTACCTATTTCAGAAATCTTAGAAGGTTCACGTCATGTGCCTATCGGAAAAAAAGACGTCGTTTGTCTTTTTTGCACCGCTCCCTGTAATCGCATTTGTAAAACCTACCAACCTGGGGACGAGCTCATCGAAGATACGAATAACCCAGGTGAGACATTCCTTGTAGTAAGAGCAAAGTAAGTCGTTTGTGAAAAGTCACACACGACTTTTCGCTTTGTGGTTTTGAAGATGCAGAACGCAAATGTCGAATGAGAATTTTTGAAAGTTTGATCGATTTTTTCCTCATGAAATGATGAGTACATTCTGATGTCATGTAATAATATTTGACATTTGTCGCTTTGAGGGTAGAATTGGATCAATTCTTTT
The DNA here is from genome assembly GCA_938034715.1 of Minisyncoccota bacterium. Lineage (GTDB taxonomy): Bacteria > Patescibacteriota > Minisyncoccia > Moranbacterales > JAHDCW01. Next base: position 8,402 of record CALHMM010000007.1, on the reverse strand, counting down.
TTTGGATTTTTGGAGACTACAGATGAACCAGCAGACAGTTAATGCGCCTGAACTTCCGCGCAATGAAATGGCTTTCAGACAGATTTATCATCATTTGCTTGCAAGCAGAAAGCTCACCGCAGTTGTCAGGCCAGGTGAGAGAGGTAGCTCAGATTGGCGAGGATACGACTCTGGTGATGTTGTTACAGCACGTGTACTCGAAAAAGTTGGTGCGGATTGGGCTGGGATCTCACCGGTATTTCTCAGCGAATCATACCAAATCAAAATAGAGAAAGTGCAGATACTGCGCTTGCGCGATCTTGTTGCAGACCACTTTATTGGCACGTCAGATGATGTCCGAGATAGAAGATCCCTCATCTATCACCTTGGAACGATCTACAACCTGCCGATCGCAAGTTTTGGAAAAGATTCTAAAATTACTCACATTTCGTTTTCATATATCTAGTGATTTAAACTTCAATGGAGAAGTAAATCATTCTATTTTTTTCACTGACTAACAGAAGCCTCTAAATCTTAGAGGCTTTTTAAACATTATTTGGTGTTTTTTGACGTTGCATCAATTATTCACCATTCTTTCGTTTGGCACATTTTTTTGTAAGACATCTGACACGTATCAGCATTGCCAAAAAGAGATTGACGATGATTAATCCCCACGTAAGAAAAACTAACGTGAAAATTATTTTTCCAAAACTTGTGGAAAGGATCCACACCATATTTGCCCCTGTTGAAATATCCATAGAAAATTATATTGCTCATTATAACTGAATTTCTACCCTATAGGCTCAATACAAAATACCTTATACAAGATCTGGAGAGATTCTTAGCGACAGAACTGGACGAGACTAGTTCTTATAATGCTGCACATATACTATTCTTAAAAGCATTAGAGTTGATATTGTGGCGACAACTAGCAGAAAGAGTGCCAGGCCAATATCCCAGAAGCCCCAACATGGGAAACTGTGTAACCCTTGGGGTGGCGTGCAAGGAAATATCTTATTTACTTTTACTCCGACATCTAGCGTTCCATCGAGAACCAAATAGCTCCCCAAACCAGACAAGAAAATGATTGTAAGATGTTTGGCAATTGTATTCATTTTTTCATTATACCATCGGGCGTAATGGTCTTATTCCACTGTTGTCGATACTGAGGCATTCCTGTATATTGACTTTTTTGTCTTTTTATGGGAAATTTCATTTACATTGGATCGGAGTTCTAGCATGCCAAAAAAATCACCCCAAAAGATTGTGGACTCTTTGAAACCGCACATTCTTGCATATAGTTCGCCTGAATTGTCAGAGTTATATGCCCATTTAGAAGAAATAATTGTTTCAGAAATTTTACAGCGAACAAGAGGATCGCTCAGTGAAGCGGCTCGCACTTTGGACATCAGTACCCACAGATTAAAAGTGATGATGCAAAAATATGGTCTGGATGTCGATGATTTTGTGCCGACACTCAATCAACTATCGATTGAGTTCGACAAAGAAAAAGCAGAGCTTGAGCGTATATTTGAAGAAAATGGTCGAGATGTAAAAAAAACGGCAGAAGCACTTGGGTTTTCTGATTCCTACACTCGACAAAAGCTTTGTAAATATCGCATTCACCACATGTCTCGATCAAGGCTATCAGTTGATCCTGAGCTTGATGGGTTAGGCGAACAGCCTGACGGCATGGAGCTCGATGATGCTTTTCATTCGATCGGTATACAGAGCTAGCCAGAAGACTTCTCCTAACTATTAAATACCATTGTGAGTAGTCACCTCATTTATTACCTAGATTCTTAGGTGAACTATCAAGGCTTGCGTTTTAACGTAAGCCTTTTTTAATTTGAGACATTGAAAGCTCTATAAGACTAATCCATGCGAGACATTTACAAAAGCAAAAACACAGGAGAGTTAACCTCTGCGTGAATCTATCTTCAAATATTATTGTAGTTTGCTCTCGCAATGAGACTCTGGTGGTGTGGCCTCGAAAGCACTATCTTGCTAGTTTTTACATGCTTTACACAAAGCAAATATCTCAAAAACGTGATCGATAGAGCTATCGAAGTTTTTACTTTTTTTTATGGTTCTTTCTATTTCATCCACCAATATACATCCATGGATGTCTTCGATCTTATTGCACGAGGCACAGACTATGTGGTGGTGATCCTCAAGTGGCATCATTTCAAAAAATGCACGTCCTTGTCGTAAGTCAATTTGTCGTACAATACCTACCCTACTTAAATCTTCCATCATCCTATACAACGTAACATTGTTTGGGCGTGTATCTGTAAGATGCGTCTTAATTGCTTCTATGTCGAGCGGCTGCCTCTGTGACTCTAGTACTTGTAAAACAGCTAACCTGGATTTGGTTGCCTTGAGTTTTTTTTCACGTAGAATTTTTTTGTGATCTCTTTGATTCATATCTCCTAGTGGTTTTAATTTTTGTTGATGTTTTGATTAGAGCGATCACCTTTCAATCAATTTTTTGAAAAAGTATGTCGCGGCAAATAGCGTGATCAATGATAGTACAATGCCACTACTTGCTGGTATATCAAAGTAAAACGACGCCGTGATACCTCCAATTACACCAGCTATGCCCCATACAATACTCCACAAAACATTTGCACGAAAACTTGTAGCAATATTTTGCGCGGTAAGCACTGGAATCACCAAGAGCGCTCCAACAAGTAACCCTCCGATAACCTTAAGTGATACGGCAACCAGTGCGCCAGTACTGACTAATAGTATGATTTCATATACTGGTGCAATTTTAGACTGTACTCGCGCGAATTGTGGGTCGAACACGCTAGTCAAAAATCGACGCCACAACGTGAGAAATACCACGACGATGCAAGCGCACGCTGCAGTGAAGTATAGCAATTCACCGTACGTGATTGTCAGGATAGACCCAAATAAAAATGATTCAAAAGAAACGGCTGTTTCCTTTGCTGCGTGAGAAAAAAGTAGTGCAACTGCGAGGCCTCCAGTAAGTAGTAGCATCGATACTGCATCTGGTGCGCGACCAGATTGCTTCGTCAAGAACCACAAGAAGATACTCGCGACAATAGCGGTTGCACCTGCAAAAAAACCTGGGGAGACGCCTAAAAACATCCCAAGCCCAACTCCTGCTAGCGCAGCGTGAGCCAACATATCACTGATAATAGCTTGTCGCGCAGCAACAATAAAGTTACCGACAATTGCCGCTGTGATTGCAGTGGCGACGCCCGCAATCATTGCCCGTAATATAAAATCGTACGATAAAATTTCAAACATAGAGGTAGATCAATGGTGGTGATGCATTGGTTTTTTACTTTGTTCTTGCGGCTTACTTTCCACAAGGCATTGCATTGGTATGGACGCCTTCTCCTCCTGCTCTTCCCGCTTACCTTTCGCAAATGCAACTGGGTGACACCCTCTGTGAAGAGTCCGATCGAGGCAGAGCACTCGGTCACATGCATCAACGACATGTCCCACATCATGGGAGACAAAAAATATTGTCATACCGTCATCATTTAACTTACTCAGTAGGCGATATATGCTTTCCTTTGTCTCATGATCCACACCTGATAGAGGCTCATCAAAGAGGATGATGTCTGGCTGTACAACGAGGGCTCGAGCAATCACAACTCGCTGTTTCTGCCCGCCGGAGAGTGCGTGAAAATTTTGTGAAACTTTTACCTTGTCTAGTCCTACTTGGCTGAGTACCTTTGTAATATCACTAACAGAGAGAAACGTCAGTGATCCCATTTGGATCACTTCACGTATGGAGATCGGTACGTAATCAGGCAATACATACTGCTGTGGTACATACCGCACAGTTACACCATCAGCGAAAGTGCAACTGCCCTCATCTGAAGGTATAATTCGCAGGAGGACTTTCAGAAGAGTCGTTTTTCCTGCACCATTTGGCCCTATTAAACCTACAAACTCACCTCGCTCCACATCGAACGTGACGTGATCCAATACATTCTCCCCACCAAATCGCACTGTGAGATCACGTACATTTAGTATATTTTCTGGTGTGCTTTTTGGGTTCATATTTAACTATAATGCGCAGCCTAATGCTGTTTGAATCGCTACTAAATTACCTCTTGCTCGATCTACAAAGTCTTTTCCATCTTCAGTCGATGATGCAAGAGTATTGATTGGAAGAAGTTCTAATCCAGTTTCGCTCGAAAGCGTATTAGCAAACCGCCCGGCTGTGTTTTGCTCTGTTAAGATGTGTGTCATTCCCTCTTTTGCCTCGTTTTTCAATTGGGCTAATGTTTGTGCTGATGGCTCATCTTGTGTTGAGAGTCCAACAATACTATGCGCTGTAAAATTGTACCTCTCAGCAAGATACCCGAAAGCATCATGCGAGACAATTAACTTGCGTCGCTCACACTGTGCTAATCCCTCTACATACTGCTCGTGTAGAGATTGAAATTCTGTCTTCACTGTTTGTGCGTTTGACTGGTACTCTGCAGTATTTGCTGCATCTACTTCTATCATGGTAGCCGCTATGATATCAATCATTTTCTGTGCATAAATAGGATCGAGCCATACATGTGGATCAAACTCTCCATGCTCATGTGCATGCTCACTATTCTCTGCTTCATGTTCATCTTCTTCCTGCGAAGTTTCATCATCGTGATGCTCTCTTTCATCTGCGTGCTCGTCAGTTTCTTCGTCACCATACTGATCTTTGTGATCGTTTTCTTTTGCTGGTGCAAGAGTCATCCCTTGAGTGACAGTGACAACTGGTGTGCCTTCAGTTTTTAGTTGCATCTCAATTTCTTCACCCCATGGCTCTAGTCCTGCCCCATGCAAGAAGACAACATTTGCCTCTTGCATTTGAACGATATCACGTGGACTAAGTGAATAGTCATGTGGATCAGAAGATCCTACGAGATTTGTTACAGAGACTTTTTCTCCGCCAATACGCTGCGCTATATATGCAAGCGGATAGAAACTCGCAACAATTGTTATCGCTTCTTCGCTTCCTGGGTCAGCTAGGTTTGTAGATTCTTTTCTTGTGTCATTTTGTCCGCACCCTGAGAGAAATATTATGATTGCGACAATGCCAAATGCATTTTTCATAGGTTTAATAGAATTAGATATATTTATATGCAACTTATTTGCATATAAATATATCATATGTACTATTTATATGCAAATAAATTGCATATAATTAGACAGAAAACGTACATGATAGAATGTGGGAGAGCCTAATCATACTAACATCCAGACTATGCAGTCACCATTTATAGACGTGAAACCTTCGTCTAAATCTAAGCGACACAAAAATGACAAGCCAAAAGTGGTAGTTAACCGCCCACCCGAAAAAAAACCCCTTCCCCCTGGTAAGAAGCAAATCCCCGTTACTATTTTTACTGGGTACCTCGGAGCGGGAAAAACGACAATCATTGCCAACCTCATAAAATCAGTTCCAGAGTCTTACAAAATTGCATGGCTCAAAAATGAGATCGGACAAACTGCAGTTGATACTGAATTAGCCAACGCTAGCAATACAACTCTCACAAAAGAAATGCTCCAAGGCTGCATCTGTCATGTCATGCTAGGAGCACTATCTGGAGCACTAGACGAACTTGTTGCATCAGATCCAGATCGTATTATCATCGAGACATCAGGATCGGCCACACCAGCACCTGTTGTCTGGGAGATTCGTGATGACCCACGACTTTTTATGGACGGCGTTGTCACCGTGATCGATGCAATCAACTTCTCGGGTTATTTAGACAAAAGTTTTACACTTAAAATGCAAGCACGCTTCACTGATCTAATCCTCATCAATAAACACGAAGGGATGGATGAGCGTACTCTTGATCAAAACTTGGATGACCTCTACGAGATCAACCTCGACACACCAAAAATTTATACCAATCGTGGTCATGTTTCACCAGATGTCCTGTTTGGCCTGGATAGCACACTCTTTATGACAGAAGGTGCTGTAGCGGACGGCGAGCGTACTGCAGATGTCGGCCATCAGATGATGGAAGTAGATCTTCTTGAATGTACGCTAAATCATGTCTTTGATCTTGAAGACCTCCGCCAAAATCTCTCATCGTTTCCGAAGAAGAATTTCTATCGTATCAAGGGAGTAGTGAATACTAATGCAGGCCCCCATGTGATTAACGTCGCTTTTGGCGATGTGGCACTTGTAAAAATTAAGGAGAAAGAGATTGTCGCTCGACTTGTGTGTATGGGAGAAGAGCTTGAGGATCACATAGAAAAAGTCTCTGAAGTATTCCACGTAGAAGTAGAGCATATCATCTATACTCCAAGAAAAAGTCACTCATAATACAGCTACATCTTCTACCCTATCATTCAGACGTTCTTTGCAGAACTAGCACTCTCTTGACAAGAGTGCTAACTATGACTATACTGGAAGTGTAATTTTTAACATATAAGTTTATGAGTAGAGAACTCGTGAGTTGGCATCCATTCCAGGAGGTTGATCGATTCTTCGATGATAACCTTATGGGTATGATACAAACAGGATCAGCACCAATGTTAGATGTCTATCAAGACAGCGATAATGTCATGGTAGATGTACAATTACCAGGGATCGATCCTAGTAAGATTGACATAGATGTCGAGAATGATGTACTGACGATTGCTGGTATATCTGGTGATACAAAAGAAGTAAAAAGAGAAAATTACTATCGTAAAGAGATTCGCTCTGGAAGTTTTCGTAGAAATATTATCTTACCTATGCCTGTTAAAGGTGATAAAGCAGAAGCTTCTTATGACAAGGGTATCCTCACTATCACCCTACCAAAGCATGAAGCTGCAAAGCCGAAGAAGATTTCTGTGAAGGTGAAGTAAAAGCACCTTCGTCGAATCTTACTATAAAACACCACACATTGTGGTGTTTTATGTTTGCTTTTGATCTCTAGTACTATGGAACTGGTTCGAACGTTCGATTTTTTGAAGTTAGTTAGGTTTCCTCAATATTTTCTCCATATCTTTACCTTGTGCAAGCTCGTCAATAAGCTTATCTAGATACCGCATTTCTTTCATCCTTCCTGGTTTTAGATCTTGAACTCTGATTCCACATATCCACCCTGTTATCTTTTCTCTTGCAGGATTCATTTTTGGAGCGTTGTCAAAAAAATCCCCGAAACTTATCTCACTATTGAGCATGTTTTTCAATTCCTTTTGACCGTATCCCATCAACCACGTTATTATTTCATCAACTTCTTCCTGTGTCCTCTTTTTCTTTTGAGCTTTTTCAACATAGCAGAGATAAAGCTTTTTAAATGCTGTCTGAAAAACTGGATGATCGTTACTTGTATTCATGTGATTGTGATTATAGAAGTAAAATACCAATTATTGCATCAGCATAGTCAGTATACATCAAATAAGCATGGAGCTTAAAATCACTTATATAAAATTTATTGTGATGTTTGCTTAGTTTCCTAGACTATATAAATACTTCTTGCCAGTGATAAATATGAAAAATCGCCCGTCCGATTTTTCGGTTGAGCGATTGATAAATCACGAGTCGCATCTACTTCTAAGGCAGAACAAGGCCTGCCGATTCTGCACGATTTAGCAATTCCAGTGTTAAGGCTTCATTTTTACTGATTTGGGCATACACCAATGTTTTTTCCGTGCTTGTATATCCCAGGCAATAATCCTTAACTAGTATCACCGCCTCATCGACTGGCGCGTCTAAGCCTGAAAAAGCACTAGCAACCCTTATAGACTCTTCGTACTTCCCACCCTGAAAGACTTCTATACCATCTTGTAAGAGTTGCCAAGTAAGAACATATTCTTTCTCAGGATGTGGACGATTTCGAGATGCCAGCATTCTTACCTTGCGAAGAGCGTTGTCATGATAGCGAGTAACTCGATCTACAGGCACAATACCGATGCAGTGCGGGATCCTTGCCTCTTTGGCATCGAGCGCCCACTCGCGATAATAGCCACTTATTCGGTTTTTATCATGGTTACCAGGCAAAAAAGGTGTCATAGCAACAAGTGCGTTCACAACTTTGATGCGTTGCGAGAGTGATTTTTCTTTCATTTTGCCTCCATTGGGCACTGGCGTTGAGAAAGTCCCAACACGGTACAATAGCAGGCAAATATCTTTTTGTCCACCAACTAAAAAGTCTTATATGATGGCTTTCTGGCTTGCTTTGTGTCGTGAATGCTATAGAACCTATCACTATTAATCGTACACGCTCTGTCAGATACTTTCTGAAGCGATTAAAATCCCTTGCCAAGAAGTTCTCTTAGTGAGTTTTGAATAAATGTGAAAACTTGACTCGTGTCACTAGGTACAGTCAATCCAGTTATACCAAGACTATTCGCTCTATCGATATTATGCTGGCGATCATCAAAAAATATCATCTCATCATAATCTCTCTGCGTCGCAGCCTTAAGAGCGACAAACATTTCGTGATCGATAC
>CALHMM010000006.1 GCA_938034715.1 Minisyncoccota bacterium | reverse complement strand
TTTAGTGCCCTCCATATAACAAAGCACCATGCCCCAAGAAGCACAAGAATGATAGGAATAAAATATCTCCTTGCATCACCCAATAACTCAAGACGAACCAAAAGTCCAATGATCGCCACACTAGCAATCGCACCACTTATTCGTATTAAGTACTTTTTAGACATGATTTTATAGTCGTTTACATTTATGTGATTTTCTCTGACAGTATTATACCCCGTTATTGATGTTAACACCGAAAAACCCTCAGTATGAGGGTTTTTATTTTATTGAGCGATTCTTTCTATATCCTCGTCTCGCATCATAGTGTAGTACACTGTCGGAATAAAGAATAGCATAATCGTTCCCGAGAAGATTAGACCAGAAATAATTGCCCCTCCCAAACCTTGCCACACAGGATCACTGAGTGTGATGGGCACGAGACCTATAATCGTCGTCATCGAAGAAAGCAGTATGGGCTCTAAACGACTCGTGGAGCCACTGATCACTGATTCATGAAAGGAAAGGCCTACTTCTCTATTTGCATTGATCTGGGAGATGATGATAATGGCATTGTTTACAACGATCCCAAACAATGCAAGAACTCCAATGAGTGATGGAAATGAAAGTGGGATACCTATAATGCCGAAAACGATGAATACGCCACTAATTGCTAAGGGTATAGTCAATAGAACAATTGCTGCTTTCCTGTAGGATCGTAGGTGCACGATAAGCGTGAGAAAGATTAACGCTCCAGCAAGGCCCATGCCTTGAATTATCGAAGCTACTGACTCATTGTTTTCTTCGTTTGCTCCCCCACTGCTCCACGTGTAACCGCGTGGTAGTTCTATCTCCTCATCTAGGATTGTTGCAATAGCATTGTTTACGTCGTTTAAATTCCCGCCAACTTTTATACTTGCGGTAAGGGTGACTGCACGATCATAATCTTCCCGTGTTATCTTTGTGATGTTTTCTTTTAATCGTAATGAGCCTAGTGCATCGAGTGGCAATGCGTCGCCGCTACCTTGCACTTGTATGTTTCCAATATCTGCTAACTGGGCATTTCCTGTGGTAGTTTTGAGCACGATATCTCTCTCGTCGCTTAGTCCAAAAAATTCCACATCCTCTGCCAGCGTAATTCCAGTCGTAAGCAGCCTTATCGTACTAGAAATTTGTTCTCGTGAGAGATTTTCTCGTGCGAGCAGATAGTCGTCAGGTTCATAGGCAACAACTGCAGCAGCGGTGGCTGGAGAAATAGCGATGTTTTCCAATGGCTGGTTGGAAATTTTTTGTTCCAACTCTTGTGCGAGACTTCGCAGCACTAAAAGATCATCTCCTTTAAAATTAATCGTAACATCGGCGCCTGCCGGTGGTCCTCCGCCTGCTTCTATCACTGATGCCACACCTGCTGAAAACTCTTTAATCGCATCCATTTCACGCACATTCGCAGAAACTTCTTGTGAGCCTAGTCCTCCCTCATCCTTGGTTGGTGTCATCAAAGTAAAAAGTGCTTCATTGTCACCAGTTCGTGCTGTACCCCCTTGCCCGTCAGATCCAAATCCAACTTGCATAGTGACGTATTCTACGCCCTGTATGTCTGAGAGTGTTGGAAGTAGCTCGCGTGCAGCGCTTTGTGTTTGCTCTAGCGTAGATCCGTTTGGCAGCTCTATACCTACGTAAAAGAAGTCACTATCTTCGCCAGGGAAAAATTCATTTTTTACGAAGCCAAAAGCGACAAGACTACAAGCAAATACAAAGAAGGTAGCAACGATTCCAATTGTTTTCCAACGCGCCGCAGATGAAAGTAGTATGTTCTCAAGTACGTTTCTGTATTTTGCCTGCAGACTTCCCACGTTGATAATTGTCTTCGGGATGTCTTTTGTTGGCTGAGCTACTTCGGATTGACTATTGTCTGACAAAGAGGATCGTGAAGCACGTATTTTCTTGTACAAAAAATGTCCTGCAGTTGCCCAAATCATGAAAGCCACAGATCCGAGAATTGCCAGTGGGACGGGCAATTGAAAAACTGCAGTGAATATAGTAGCAATGATACCGACACCAAATACGGCAAGAAGTATGCGGACTCGACGCGGTAGCTCAAAGTTAAACAACCAAATCATCAAGGGTAAAATCACAAAGAATCCCACAAAGACAGAAGAGATTAATACAGAGCTTACAATTACTGGGATTGGTTTGATGTATTCACCGATAATTCCTCCAGCTAAAAGCAGTGGCACAAATGCCCAAATTGTCGTCAACGTAGTCATCACTAGCGTAGTGAAGAAGTCACGAAAAACGAGCACACCTGTTTTATGCGCACCAAAGCTTCCCTCACGCATATATGTCGTCATGGCACTGACGATAACGATGGTCACATCAACGAGCAAACCAAGTGAAAGTGTCAAAGCAAACAATGAGAGGAAGTTTACACTGATGTCTGTGATTTGCATCGATATAAAAGTAATTCCGTAGATCAGAGGGATAGATAAAGATGCAAGGAATGCCTGTCGACGACCCACGAACAACGTCAAAGTAATGAATACGAGCACTACTGTCGTAGCCAAGTTTTTCATCAGATCTGTAAATTGCTCTGTGAGTTGTGTGTCTGCATTTGCAATATCAAAACGCGTGAGTGAGGCCCCCTCAGCGAGCATGAATTCGTCCATGATTTTTTGCGCTGCTACAACGGCACTAGAGAGATCCACACCGCTGGTTCTATAGACATCTAGTGTGACGATATTTTTTGTTTGACCGTCTTTACTGAGAAATGCTTCTGTGGACCCTACCTCCGGTCTTTCGACAATCGTAGCAATATCACCGAGAGAAATAATATCATTCCCAACAGTAATTGGTAGCATTCGTAGGCTGTCTATGTCCTGTATGGAAGTATCAATTGAAAGTGATCTCTGAAGCGTAGTTCCTTGTACGGTCCCACTGGGAAGTGTGGCGACAGCACTACTGACGATAGTACGGATTTCCTGTTGCGTTATCCCTAGAGAAGCAACTTGCTCAGGCGTAATAATTATTTGTACTTCTTGCTTTGGCTGACCACCGCTTACAACGCGGTCAATTTTCTGATCTGCTTCGAGGGAGTCTATCAGTTTTTGCATTTGTGATGCGAGTGATGTTTGTCCTGCGTTATCAGAAGAAAATGCCCATTGCACAATTGGAGCATCTTCAAAGTCCACTGCTTCAACACGTGGGTCTGTGGCATCCTCAGGTAGTTCACCCAAGCGACTCAATGCTGCTTCAACGTCTGCCAGAGCACGGTCTTTTTGTACTCCGCGTACAAAAGTCATGACAATTGATGTTGAGCTGCTATTAGCAGTTGCACTAACGCTATCAACGCCGTCGACGCTCTTGAGCTCATTCTCTAAAGGAATCGTCAAAAGTGCTTCCACATCTTCTGGTGTTGCACCAGGGAGCGTAGCACTGACCACTAAAAGTGTTAGATTGATCTCAGGAGCAACAGTTTGTGGCAGCGTATTATACGAAACAAAACCACCCACAATGAGAGCAACAATTAGCAACACAACAATACGCATGTTTTGCAGATATGCTCTAATCCACAGTGCTACATCATTAGCGCCGAGAGTAATTTTTTTGAGATAGTCATTCACGATACGAGAAATTAGAGATTAGGAAGATACCAAGAGTATTATGGTTGTGGAAACTCTACTGTGCATTCGCTTGTAATGCCTCACCTTCAGCTATAGTTCTATCTAAGATGATTTGAGCTTGTGGTGAGAGGCCTTCTTGCACGACTACAAAAGATCCGATTACATCACCCAGTTGAAGATTTTTTGCAACGGATTTACCGTCTTCGATAACGTAGACTTCTGCTCCACCTGCGCCATAACGCACAGCATCCAATGGAATAATAAAGTTTTCTGCAGTATCTAGTGGTAATTGTACTTCCACAAACGATCCATTCACAAAACTCTCTACATCTTGTGGCGGTATAGACATTGTGACAGCATAGGCACCACCTCTACTTGGCGCTTTGGCTATATGAACAATTTTTAATTCAATACTTTGTCCATTTACTCGTGTGAGGGCACTGACGTTTACATCAATATGTGCTGCTCGATCCTGTCCAACATATGCTACGATTTGTGACGGAGAATTTGCTTTTGTATCCTCTGCCTTGAGTACGCCAATTCTCTGTCCTGGCACTACGCTATCCCCGATGCGAACTGAAACTTCTTGCACGATGCCTGTGAAGGGCGCGACTGTCGAGTATATTGCAGAAGCTGCATTTGCTCGTACTGCCTCCAGCTTTGCACTGTCTAGGCCAAATTCTGCAGCTCTTTTTTGTAGTGAGATCTGCTTCCTTGCAATTTTTGCTTCATCGGAGTCTGTTTTATTTATTTGGTCCTTTTGTTTTTCGAGAATGCTCTTGTTGAGATCGTAGGCTTCGTTTTGATATTCTACATTGCGAGCTGCAATAGCTGCCGCTGCTGCCGCTTGTGACGAACCTCCGTATGTATCAGCAAGCCTGACAATCTCTCCACCATGAAATACATACGCACCCTCTGCTAGTGTGCGCGTGACGATACCACTTGCTGTAGCGACGAGTGTGATCGTATCCGCTCGCTCCACTTCAGCCAAGACTGGAGCTGAGATTTCATCTTGTAGATTGTACACTTCTACAGACCTTTGCTCCTGGTTTGTTGAAGTTTCACTTGCTACTGGAGTGCGCATTTTGTTACCTATGAAGATCACGGCAAACATGACTGCTAACATCAGTAAAAATGTTATAAGTGGAAACCTCGCTATAATTTGACTTATTTTTTTCATAAAGGATCGGTGGCTAAATATCATTTATATAGTGACTTGTTACCATAGCACAGAGTTCGATTTATTTCAAGTAGGTCTGGTCCTTGCATTCAGCGTGTGGCAAACTTCTTATACGTCTTATATTTCTCTATTTTTCCTCATGTTCATGTTCTGAGTGATCCATCTTTTTACCATCTAACGTCTCTACGATGGTTTTGACAATGATGTTTTGATTGGTGTCTGCACTACACGTTCCTGGGTCGTATTTTCCATTGTATTCCTGCGCGTTTTGTGAAACGCTTGCGTAAAGTCCTTCGATCGCTTGATCGTCTTGATCGCCATAGGTTAACAATAGTCTGTCTGTGGAGAGGATTTGTTGGTTGAAGGGATCACGTATTTTCTGTCCGTTTAGCACAAATGTCCATTTTTTGTTCTCATCATTCCCTGCAGCTTGCCCATCATCAAAGACGATTAGCTTTTGAGAAAACGTAAATCCCAAATTTGTCATGAAGTGTCCCCAGGTTACGCCATCGTCGTGAATGTGAATTGTATCCATGTTGTTTTCATGGAAATGCACACGATCAAGTGGAGACTTATTTGATCCTGCCTTACATGCACCAATGTCTTCCATGAACTTGTCATCACTAATGTCCAATCTCTCCCCGTTTATGTAGAAAGCAATATTTGCGTGATAATGAACAGTGTTGCGCACCTGTTCTACTTTTGTTGCTAGGTAGATCACTCCCCACACTAATAGTCCACATGCGATCATCATCGTAGCGATGAAAATCATTTTTTTCATATCTAAGGTGTTTAGTGAATATTACGTGTAGTATATAAGATTTCCGAGTATTTAAAAACCCTGCCTTAGCAGGGTTTTCGTTTACAATCTAATCAGTCTAGCGTTGTGCGTACCACGCAACGCCTTCGTAGACCCAGTTTTGGTCGTTTGCGATAATTGCATCTCGCTCGTCACTTGATGTCGTGTAGAAATGACCTTTGTATTGTGGACTGTAGAAGCGAAATACTTCAATTGTGTCCATCTGACGATCTGTGTAGGTGTAGTAGGCTATTGCTTCGTATTCCCAGTTTGGATCATCGATTGTTGCTTGCTTTTCAGCTTCTGAAACGGTGTAGAAATGATGCTTGTAGGTGTCATTCCAAAATCGATACACTGGCTTTACCCCAAGGTCCTGAATGTTTGATGGTGACAAATTATCAGTGCTAACCGTTTTGTTTCCTACACCTTCATAGACCCAGTTGGGGTCGTTGTCGATGAGGTTCTGTTTCTCTACCTCGGATGTCGTATAGAAATGTCCACGGTAAGCGCTACTGTAAAATCTGTGAAGAGTCTCACCTAAGGCTTGTGGGTCTTGACTACTTACCTGCACCTGACCGATTTGATTTTTCTGTAGAGTTTGACTCCAGTCAACAGACTTTATTTCACCAAATAGCTTATAGTTACCAGCCTCTTCGTCGTTGAGCCATGGGAAAGTGTAGGTCTTTGTTTGTCCAATTGCGATTTGCTCTCCTTCAAAAAATTTGTCTGTTGTAAATATCCCCTCATCATCTGTAGGCGTTCCTTCAGGGAGATTTGAGAGGAATGTGTAGATAATAATATCTTGTGGTCCCGCGTTATTGGTTACTGCGATCTCTATCGATGCTACCTCGCCTTTTCGTACTACATTTGGCATGGTCGTGACAAATGTATAGTCACCTTGCACAGTTGTAGTAATATTTTGCGCTGTTTCCACCTCTTGTTCTTGTGATACTGTTGATTCTTGCACTACCTCTTGTTCTGGAGGGTTTACTGGATCGACAACTACCTTTGGTTGCACAGTTACTGTGCGTTGCCTTGGCATGGCTTTATTTCCAGCTGCATCAGTTACATTGTATGTAATATGATATGTCCCAACGACTGCTGTATTTACTATTCCAGTAGTCGTGATCTTGCTGGTCAGTGTTCCATCTATACTATCAAGTGCAGTTGCTCCAGCATCTTCATATACTTCACCTTGAGTTATTGTGACAGTTGTAGGTCCATTCAATGCAATACTTGGTGCAGTTTTATCGACAATTGCAACTGGTGCTTCTTGTACGCTTACTGTGCGAGTTACTTGCGTTGCTTTGTTTCCAGCTGCATCTGTAGCATCGTATGTAACAATATACTCACCAACTTTTTTTGTCTTAACTTCTTTGCTGTTTATCACAAGCACCAAATCTGTATCAACGTTATCTGTTACTGTTGCACCTAATTCAACGTATGTTCCGTCTACTATAACTGTGGTTATCTTGTCTCCATTTAACTCAATCACTGGTTTTGTAGTGTCTGGGATTTCTGTCACGGTAACCGTTCTAACTTGCTGTACTGCGTCATTCCCTGCATCGTCAGTCACATTATACGTAACATAATACGTTCCTGCTACTGCAGTATTAACTGCGGAGCTATCGGTGATCACATCCTGCGTAATATTGACAATCACACCATCTACGTCATCACTCGCTATTGCTCCATACTCAACGTAGGCATCACCGACATTGAGTTCAATTAATGCATCATTTTGTAGTAAAATCTGCGGCGCAACATCGTCTGTAAGTGTTGGCCCGCCAACTCCTTGTGCTTGTACACCTTGTACAGTAGATGCCATAACTGCGATGGCTATAAGGCCAAATAGTTTGAATTTCATTGTCGATTCGTTAGCTTTCTTAGATCTGCATATTTACTATACTCTGCTCAAATAGTCTCGTCAA
>CALHMM010000005.1 GCA_938034715.1 Minisyncoccota bacterium | reverse complement strand
GTGTGTGTACTTAGTGTGGCGGGGTTGTACCTTAGTGTTGTCAATGAAAGCGCAGTGAGGGGTTCTCGTATTTTTGAAATGGATAAAATTATTGCTCAAGCAGAGAGCGATAGAGAGGACCTACAAATCAAAGAAGCTGCGCTTCGAGCTCGCGTTCAGTCCAGTGAAGTTATTGAGAAAAATGATATGAAGCCTATAGAGATTGCAGACTATATCGTTTTGTCAGAAAGTGATGTGGTTGCAATTGACTATTAGATCATTGCTTCGTGGTTACGGGTAGCGTATTTTGTGGAGAGCATTGAAGTTGGTATATGATGTTGTGTGAGATTTGTGTTTTATGGTAAATATATAATAGTTTTCGATTAACATAGAATATTGGCGCGTATTTATCACTTAATTTTTCTAAATTTTGAGAAATGGGTGCAGGAATGTATAAAAAGGTACGGATGCAAAGCGATGGTGCATTAGCGTCAAACATGATAGATCCTCAAAAGCGATTGGTTGTCGTTTTTGGTTTTTTTATTTTACTTACATTTGCTATTTTGATTCGCCTTTTTTTCATGCAAAGTGTTTACTATGAAAGATATGCAGACAAGGCGCTAAGGCAGCATACTAGTGAAAGAGCGATAGCAGCTAGACGTGGTAGCATTTCATTTCACGACGGTGATCACCTTTACCCAGTTGCAGTGAATCGAGAATATTTCCTTGCTTTTGTTTCTGAGCCAGATGTGGAGGATGCATCGAAAAATGATGTATCACAGCAAATCGCAAGTGAGCTTGATGTTGACGTTGCGGAAGTTCTCACAAAGCTGTCGAAAGAAGGTGATCTATATGAGGTAGTTGCTCGTAAAATTACTAAAGAGCGTATGCGAGAATTACAAGAAAAAGAAATTCCAGGACTCCACTTTGCGCCTGAGCAAAGGAGATATTATCCTGGAGACTCTCTTGGCGCTCATGTAGTAGGATTTGTTGGATCAGATGGGGATAAAGTTAGTGGTAGGTACGGTGTAGAATCTTCTTATGAGGATGAATTACTTGGAGAAGCGGGCCATGTTGAGGAGTTCCGAGATGCTCGTGGTGGGTGGAATAGTGTGGTAGATCGTGCTTTTTCTCCTGAACAAGATGGCAAAGATATTACATTGACAATTGAGCGAACTTTGCAGCAAGAGGTAGAAAAGATTCTTGCTGAGGATACAATTAAATATGAAGCAGATCTTGGTAGTGCAATCGTTATGGAGGTGAAAACAGGAAAAATTATTGCTATGGCACAGACTCCTACTTTTTCATTGAACAATTATGGCAGTGTGGAGGACCTTTCGTATTTTAGCAATGTTGCATTGAGTAATGCTTATGAGTCAGGAAGTGTGTTTAAGACGTTTACTTTAGCTATGGGATTGGATGCATCTGTTATCACGCCAAACTCGACTTATGACGACAAAGGATTTGTGAAAGCTGATGTATTTACAATTCGTAACTCTGAAGATAAGGTGTATGGTGTGCAAACAATGACAAAAATTCTGGAAGATTCTATCAATACTGGTGTTGTCCATGTCGAAAAATTGCTTGGTAATAGTGTTTTTAAAGAATATACAGAACAATTTGGTTTTGGAGAACGGACTGGAATTGAGCTTCCTGCTGAGGCTGCTGGCGATCTTAATAATCTTTCAAATCTTAGTCGTACTGTGGAGTTTTATACAGCGTCATTTGGACAAGGCATTACAGTGACGCCGCTACAATTACTTGTAGCATATGGAGCTTTGGCAAATGGTGGTGTGATGATGCAGCCATATATTGTTGATCGTATTACATCCTCAGATGGTCAAGAAATTGTCAATAAGCCCCGCGAGAAGCGTCGTGTGATTTCTGAGGCAGCTAGCGATCAGATTTCAGAAATGCTTTATCAGGTGGTAGCTGGCGGGCATGCTAAGCTGGCTGACGTGCCTGGGTATCGTGTCGGTGGAAAAACCGGTACGGCTCAAGTTGTTAATCCTGAGACGGGGAAGTATGATGAGGAAAAAAAGAATACGACGTTTGTTGGTTACGCACCGATTGCAGGGCCTGGTGATCCAGAGGTAGTGCCAGAATATGTTGTATTGGTGCGATATGATAATCCACGCGCAGCTGAATGGGCAGCTACTAGTGCATCTCCGACCTTTGGTCGTATTATGAAATCCCTTTTAGATTATAGGGATATCCCACCGACTGAAGAGGTAATTATTGAGAGGACTGTGGAGCCAGTAAGTGTTATAGATTAAATAAAAATTTTACGATGTTAAAGAGTACTGTAGAAAAAATATTACAAAAAAGTTTACGTCTCATGGCGCGATCATTGATATCGAAGCATCAACCGCATATCGTAGGGATTACAGGCTCTATTGGTAAAACTTCAACGCGTGATGCTATCATCACAGTACTTGAAAAAGATTATGATGTTTATGGTGCGCGAAAGAATTATAACAATGAAATTGGTGTGCCGCTGACGATCATCGGTGCAGATGCTGGAGGGTCTTCAGTTTTTGGGTGGCTGAGGGTTTTTACTGTGTGGGCGAAGCAAATGATTGGATCAAAATATCCAGACATTCTTGTGATTGAATATGGTATAGATCACCCTGGAGACATGGAGGTATTGATGGATATCGCTCCACCCTGTATTGCAGTTGTGACTCGGGTCACGGGCGTTCATGGCGAGTTTTTTGATGATATTTCATCGATTGCAACAGAAAAAGGTGTTTTGGTTGAACACGTTTCTTGTCAGCATGATACAGACCCAATTAGTGCTGCTGTGTTAAACCGTGATGATAAGCGCGTGTGGGCAATGTCTCGGAAAACATCAAAAGCTGTTTATTCATACGGTTTTAACGCTGAAGCTGATTTCGTGGCTTCTCATATACAACTACACGATCAATCCCAAGGTATTTCTTTTAAGTTAGAAATTGATGGGAGGAGTGTCCCTATCCGATTACCGCTCATTATTGGTGAGCATAATGTATATGGGGTGCTGGCGGCAATTAGTGTCGCGCAGTTGTTTAAGGTCAACCTCGTAGATATTGCAGAAAGCCTCCTTAACTACCATATGCCTCGCGGTCGGATGAGACTGCTTGAGGGTCGAAATGGCACACACATTATTGATGATACTTACAATGCTTCACCAGAAGCAGTGGTAGCAGCTATTCAATCATTGAAAGAATTTTCACCAGGTCGTAGTGTTGCAATCTTAGGTGACATGCTTGAACTTGGCACTAGTGAAGATGCACTTCATTTGGGTGTTGGTACAAAACTTTCTCAAGCAAAAATTGATGTCGTGATTTCTGTAGGTAGACGTATGGCAACGATAGGAGATGAGTTGACCAAGGCTGCCTATACTTTAGGAGAAAATCTTTTTCTGGTTGACTCACCTGATGAAGCAATTAGCGTAGTAGAACAAGTCATTCGGACGGGTGATAGCATATTAGTTAAGGGCTCACAAGGAATGCGTATGGAAAAAGTTGTCGCAGGAATACTTGCTTCTGATTGCGAT
>CALHMM010000004.1 GCA_938034715.1 Minisyncoccota bacterium | reverse complement strand
ATAAGTATTTTAAATCCACGTAGTTTACTTCCGTCAATCGATTTTGCAAGCTCTGATTCTAATGCAAAAAAACCAGCGCCAGGATCAGTAGATTTCTGTGTAGCAGGAAGAACAACCCATGCAAAAAAACGACAGAAATGTGAAACAGCCTTTCTGTAAGGAGTCAGAAGTCCATCAGCATGTCCACCAGCACGATAACGTGAAGCAACAATGATATCTGACCTTGTCTTCATCGCTTGGCTCATCATACGAGGTACAGCCTCTGGTGGATGCTGCAAGTCACTATCCATACAGATAATATAATCACCTTTTGCACGAGAAAATCCTTCTACAAAGGCGCCAGACAATCCGTTTTGCTGCGAAGGCTCGCGGTGAATCATGGCGACATTATCATAACGATCCGCACATTCTTTGATAACTGATGGCGTATCATCGCTGCTATCATCTATAAAGAGCACCTCATAGGTATGCGGTGAATTCTTCATATGTTGCGTAAGCTCATCCATAAGCGGCTTTACATTTTCTGATTCATTAAACGTTGGGAAAATCAGCGTAAAGAGAACATCATCGAGATAGTTCTTACTCTTATAGATTGTGTGTGAATTGTTTGGAGTCATAAATCAGATATTAGTCGTTATCAGTCACTGGCCACGGTGCGTTTTTTTCGATCATTTGAGCAATCATCTCGCCTTCTTTCACAGCATAATTTATGCCCCGATCATCTGGAAAGATTTGAGAGAAATTTGCCAGGTAAAGATTTTTAATAGGTGTTTTGTATGATGGCATTTTATCTTCGTATCCAATATCAACAATATGTTGTGCGTTGCGAAATGTAAATAGCTCCTCACTGACAATCTGACTTTCATCAAAATGAGGAAACATCGTCTTAAGTCCTTGTTTCCATTCAGACATAATATCCTTCTTGTCCATGGAGAAATATCGGTGGTCATGAGTGACATAGTCGCCAATATAGTATAGATACCTACCACCAGTACTTTCCTTACCTGAAAGTGATGTCTTAGACAACAATACAAGAAATGGTATTCTCTCATCATTGATATTATGCCAGTAATAATCACTGATCTCTTGATCTGTAGAAAAAATCATTACAGCAGCTCCGATATAATCAATTGATGTCAACTGCGTCGCATATTTCTGCGTCATATCGGGATGATCCTTGGTCAATGCCGCTAGTACGTGTGATGGTGTAGTTGCCACAACATGGTCAAAAGTTTTCGTCGTATCAGAGTTGGCAGTGTGAACAGTTACCCTACCATCATCTTCGGAAGAAATGTGTGAAATGTCACTAGATGTATAAACGTTCCCACCATTGCTCTCAATATCCGTGGTCATTTTGTCAGTCAAAACACGGAAGCCTCCAGTCATGTAACCTAACTTTTCTTGTGTTGAATCCTTGGAATTCGCGCGCACATGTATGCGAGACCACAACCAGCACATCGTCACCTTATCATAATAGTGATCAAATTTCCCTTTCAAGAGTGGTGTCCAAATAATTTCTGTCGCCTTTTTTCCATTCCACTTGTTAAGCCAATCATAGGCAGTGACCTGTGTCAGAGGCTTCCAATTTGTAAGCTTCTGCAGATAAAACCCTACAAGACCAGTACGTATCCGATCAATAATCGACAGTGGCGTAAAACGCAGCAGATCCAATGGTGTCATAAAAGGATACAACTTCCCATCATAATATGTTGACACATTACTATCGTGAAAACTGAGGTTTTGATCTACACCTACCTCCTTAGCCAAATTTATGACTTCATGGTCAGTGGTGTAAATAAAGTGATAGGCCCTCTCCAAAGGAATACCATCCATTTCAAAGCCAGCAACGAGGCCGCCAGTAAGTGGACTCTTCTCATAAATAGTGACGTCATAACCCTGCATCGCCAATCGGTATCCGACAGTCAATCCAGTATACCCTGCTCCGATAACTCCTACTGACTTGTTTGTTTGTCGCGTGTTTTGATTCATAGTATTTTTATTTAGAAGCCGCAAAATTTGAACGAAATGTAACCATACGATTTAGACCAAACTGCACAAAGAAAATCAGTGGTAGTGATGCAGCTTTTACAAACGTAGCGTCTAATCCTACCCTGTCATGAAACATATAAAGAAGTCCCAAACTGATAAACATGCCGATAAAACTAATCGAGCTATATGAGATAAACCTCTTTACAAGGTGTGTGGTAACACGAAAATTATACACAACATTAAGTGTAAATGCATAAACGATTGATACCACTACCGACACCAAATTAGCAACCAAATACTGCACATCCATAATATCATGCAATACAAAGAACAATCCAAAATCAACAATAGCAGCTGAAATTCCTATAAAGAAATATGAAACAAACTTTCTTATCTCCTCTTTTGCTTCCGCAAAAACTGATCTACTTTTATCATTCATAACATTGTTCAATCTAATGACGTGATATTCTGTGCTAAACCACTTACAGTATTCTCTATATACAAAAAAATGGCACACAAGGAATCTTGGCCAAAGTGAACTATGTACTATTTAATAGTACCACTGTGGACAGGTCCTTGTCAAAGAAATTCTACTTGATTAATAGTAGAAAATATAGCATATATTTGATAAATTGTCAATACAGTGACAAAATATTTCAAAAGAAAGACCAAGAATCGGTAGAATCACAAATTCAAAGAGTAGTAACAGACATCTATTCTAGCGCTTAAAATCTCACATATAGACTCCCAAAATAAAGTAATGAAAAACAGCTCCATCAGGAGCTGCTTCTCATAGGTCTGCAATAGGCTTTTTACACTAAACTGTCTCCTCAGAAACAGTAATTGCAGCGTCACATGTTGCCATGTTGCCATCTGCATCCTCTATATTTAGTGTATAGCTACGTGAATCAGTGATCCCACCAATGAGCCATGAGCCATCAGGTGTTACTTCAGCAAATGATGAAGCAGAACCAGTTGGTGACAAGTACGCTCGTGTAATGTCTCCAATTGAACTAAATACGAGTGTTGTGTCTCCTCCAGCAGAGATTGTTGATGGAGTTGCCTCGATAGAACATGAGATCATCATTTCATCAGTTTCTTCTGCGACGACCTCCTCTTCCATTACTTCTTCTTCAGATACTGGATCCATCATGCATCCAGCTTCGTCTGATGCTGTATCACCCCATCCGTTGTTGTCATTGTCTTCCATGACACGTCCTGGGTATGTAATTGAACAATAGTTATGCTCTTTGTCTTCCATTACTTCTTCAACCTCTTCTTCCATAACTTCCTCTTCCATAACCTCATCACCAGATACAGTGATTGGCATTGGACATACGACACTCTCACCATCCTCACCAAATACGGTTACATCGTATGTACGAGAGTTCGTAATTCCAGAGATAAACCATGATCCATTTGCGTCTACATCAGCGAAGTATGACGTTGAGCCTGCAGGGCTAAGCTTTGCACTCACTGCATTTTCAGACGTCCAGCTAAGTGTGGTCTCTCCATCTGCAATTGTAATTACTGACGGAGAAGCCATAGCACTACAAGAAACCTCCAAGGCAAACTCATCGATCACTTCATTGCCTTCTTCATCAACAACAGGATCCATCAAACATCCAGGCTCATCTGACTGTGTATCACCCCATCCATTGTTGTCATTGTCTTCCATGACACGTCCTGGGTAAGTGATTGAACAGTACGTATGATCTACATGTTCTTCTTCATGTTCTTCCTCTT
>CALHMM010000003.1 GCA_938034715.1 Minisyncoccota bacterium | reverse complement strand
GCCCTTCAACCGATGACCGCTCCAAACCAATCGTCACAACCTTACTTTGAAGATCTAGTAAGGAAAGTTGAGTACATTCTTTAATGACTGGTAAAGAAAAAAATCGTCGGAAAGTTTCATGATAAAACTTCGTTTCACGCGAACGAATACGGTCACAAGCACCAATGCTTGTTTCTTGAGATTTCAAGCAGCCCGAGGCAAACAGATCATCAAGAGCCGAATCCATAACATAAATTGGTACCCGTTGGGACTTCCTAAAACGTAAACAACGATCATTAAATGCGTTCTTTCCGACGCATTGACACCTCGCATTCCGCCACATAATGCCAAAATTACGAGCCGTAGTAAGCGAATACGACGAAATACTTAGTGCATTACGCTCATTCAAAAGCGATTCCAAAACACTGATATATACATGGAGAGAACTCTCAAAAACATAGCGTCCATCAGGTATCACCTTCATGGCACCATAATCGACTAATAAGTCTACAACGCTCTTTAACTTATAATGCGGAGTATCCTTACGTGCATTTCTACAAATTCTTTGCCATTGTGCTTTACTAACAAACGTCAACTTCTCATGTGAAACTGTTCTAAGGATTTCTAACGCATATCTTATAATCTTCAGCTGAAAAACATCATTAGCTTTTCTAAAGTACATTACATAGTGTCCTCATCTAATGAAAATACAATATCAATTCAACATCAAGGTACTACCATTGCAATCCTAACATATCGCTGCATCAAAAAAAACCCTCACAGTAAATGTAAGAGTTTTTGCGAGCAAATGGGAATCCTTATCCATTTCGAATCACACTACCTTCAAATTTATCGCCCTTCAGATATCTTTCTAGATTCTCCAGATTACTACCATTCATCGTTACCACCTCCAAATCCTCAGTATCTGCATACTCTGCTGCTACAGGATCAAATGGCGTATTCATACCAGGAGTCCATTCATCCCCACACATTTGACGAAAATCCTTCCATCCCATCTCATCCATTTTCTGCGCATCTGAAAATTTATTAGGATCCTTATCATAGATATAGCTGATGTTTGATAAGTTGATAATTTTCTTTATACCCAAGTACTTAGCCAACAAAACTGTATCATAATCAGTTGAAAATCCTGGCTTCCACCCTGCAGCAATCATTACTGGGTCTTTGGACTGATAAAAATCCTCCAAATCATGTGGATTGGTATTTATTTTTGGAAAACAATAATCCCGAAAAATTGTCCTTAAAAGCTGGGCGTTCATACGCGTAGCATGAATTCCTAACCAATCTTTATCCTCATCAGGGATTTCAGGAATAATCTGCGCTGCTGCATTTTGATAACGCCGCGCCGTACGCCCTCCACCTGTGATGATCACAAATTTTTGAGAAGACTCCTCAATCTGGCGAATAATCAAAGCGCGAAAATTCGCAAGCATTTCTGCATCCACTTCGTCCGGTACGATCAGCGATCCGCCAAGGTTAAGAATGAAAGTATTATCATTTTTATTCATTGCTGCTAGTTTTATTTATTAGCATGATTTAGTTAGTGAATACCCCTTTTCATGTGCATCGGATTCTGATGAAAAACAGGTCAAATTCTCTTTTTTGATACGATTAATCGCCTTGCAATCTGGAGGATAGTATTTTGACCCATTAACACTGCCTACAAACAAACACTCTAGTGATTGTTTCTGAGTATTGTCAGCTATAGCATCAAATTCAGAGGTCTTATATGTATCTTTTTTAACTACAGGAAAGTCCCCTTGTCCTTGATGGTCTATACCCAGAGTATTACACTGCTCACTACACAGCACTGTGTTCGTACCCTGTATTGGGGTAATCGTCAAAGAATCACTCGTCTGCACACTATGCGTAAGCCCAAAAAGATAACTGCTCACACCAACCACGATAACTGCCAAAAAAGTCAAGACTGTTTGCTCCCATTTTCTCCAAAATTGACCTAGGGCATTAATAGACATACGAAAAATTTAGTCATTATCCCCTCCTATAAGGAAAAATTATTTTCCATTTGACATAATCAACGTTCCTGCTATAATAGCACAAGTATTTCAGAAACAACAAATACGTTTATATTTTACATTACTTTAATACATTATTATGGCACATAGAAAAGCTGGTGGTTCCACCGCACTAGGCCGTGAGTCAGAAGCGAAACGCCTAGGAGTAAAGATCTTTGGCTCTCAAACTGTCAAAGCTGGAAACATCATTATTCGCCAAAGAGGTACAAAGTTCAATCCTGGTGAAGGGGTAAAAAGAGGAGAAGACGACACCCTATTTGCTACAACTGATGGCATCGTAGAATTCTCGAAAAAGAAGATCCGAGCATTTACAGGAAAACTAACAAATCGCCGTTTTGTAAGCGTTGTACCACAACCCAAGAAATAATCTCGTCAAAAAATCATCCGAAAAGGTGATTTTTTGATATATAAAATATCAATCCCCAAATCAGTCATACAAAAAATCCCCGCATGGGGATTTTTTGTATATACTCTAAATCTGAGCCTAGTTATCTTCCTCTGAATCCTCTTGTGGAGATTCATCTTCTGACTCTACAGATTCCACGTTTTCTGATTCAACAGCTTCTTCCTGTGCAACGGGAGGAGTTTCTTGCACTGGAGCTTCCTGGATATCCATTATCTCAATATCAAAAACAAGTGTTTCATTTGGATCAATCACTCCTTGTATACCTTGTTGCCCATATGCCAACTCGGAAGGAATAACGATTTCATACTTCGCTCCAATACTCATTTGCTCTAAGATAGAACCAAGTCCAGGTATGACCGCACTACTCGAAAATGGTACTGGTTGACCACCATTTTTTTCACTACTATCAAATACTGTGCCATCAATCTTTTTCCCAGTATACGCAACTAAAGCGATGTCTTTACCGACAGTTGCACCACTTCCCTCATTGATCACTTTATATGCTACTCCATTTTCCTGTGTCGTTACCCCCTCACCTTTCTTAAATTCCTCCAAAAATGCAGCCCCAGCCTCCGCATTTTCCGCCAGAAATCCCTCCTGACGTTCTGTGTAAATCTGTTGAATCTGCTCTTCAGTAAGTTTAGCCTCAACACCTAAAAGTGCATCAGAAACACCTTGTGCTACAACTGCTTGATTCACCTTATTTGCCTCATCAAGCTGATCGGTAGAATTTTTGATATCTGTACCAATTGCAAATCCGTTTGCATAACTCCATTGATCTAAATCTGTGGAATCCACGTCACCACTAACTTTTTTGAAATTGCCAGTTGACGCACTGTTGCTACCACTCATATTTTTCATCAACAAGTAAGCACCAATAAGTCCTAAAACTATGGCAATTGGTATCCACAATGGGAAAGACTTTTTGCTGCGAGCAACACCACGACTCTCACTGATTGCTTTTTTTGATGTACTACTAGTCGTCCTCTTAGATTTTTCTGCCATAATTTTAACATTAATGATTTAAACGGGATTTTAACTATCAGACATTTTTTACGTAACGATAGTATACCATATCATTATCGTGAGTAAAGTCTTCTTTACTATTTCCTCGATTTAGAAGATTGCTTCCCAAGAACAGCAATAAATTTAACAAACAATGGGTGTGGCTTTAACGGCCATGAAATCAGTTCTGGATGAAATTGCGTTGCCAAATAAAAGGGATGTTTAGAGATCGGCAACTCCATAATTTCCATCAGACTACCGTTTGGTGATTTTCCCGAGAAAACCAAGCCTCCAGCTTCCAATTCATCTATATATTCAGGATTTACTTCGTAGCGATGCCGATGTCTCTCAATAGCTGTATCAGATTTATAAGCACTCCGCGCAAGGCTACCAGGAGCAAGTACCGTCTCATAATTTCCCAAACGCATAGAGCCACCATAATCCCCACGGGCAATTTTCTTCTTTTGTTCCGGCATAATATCTATAATTCTGTGTAGTGGTTCAGATTTCATTTCAACTGTGTGAGCATCTTCTAATTTGAGTACACTCCTCGCAAACTCAACAACTGCAATCTGCATACCATAACACAAACCAAAATATGGTATTTTATTCTCGCGACAGTACCGCGCCACTAAAATCTTTCCTTCGATGCCACGTGTACCAAATCCTCCAGGAACGACAATCCCATCATAAGAGTCAAGCTCTTTTAGAAGTTTCTGATCTTTTTCATACACTGAACTATCGAGCCATTCAATCTGTGGTTTAAAACCTCCTGCAATGCTTGCATGCTTAATTGCTTCGATGACACTAATATATGCATCACTCAAAACAAAATCCCCAGTCGCAAAATATTTCCCCACAATTGCAATTGACAATGTCTTCTCTGCCTTTTGTACCTTGGTTGCAAAGTCAATCCAGTCCTTCATATCTCTTTTGCGCGCCTTCAAACTTAATTTCTTAAGCAAAATATCACTAAGCCCTGCCTTTTCAAAGTTTAGAGGAACATGATAAATACTCTCCACATCAGGCGCACTGATCACACTCTGCGAACTAACGCTACAAAACTGAGCAATTTTTTCCTTACGGACATCATCCATCGGCACTTCACTCCGCGCCACAATAATATCCGCCTGCAATCCTGCACTGTTCAAAGTACGTGATGCATGCTGAGTAGGCTTGGTTTTCATCTCTCCGATTTTGTTTGGCATTGGAACATAGCTTACCAAAACAGTCAGCACATCGTCGGGCGACTTCTGTTTCATCATTCGCGCAGCCTCCAAAAACAAGATATTCTCATATTCTCCAACAGTACCACCCACTTCGACGACAGTAACATCAGCCTTAGCTGTACGACTCGCTTTTTCTATACGAGAAATGATTTCTAGAGGGATATGTGGTACTACTTGGACACATTTACCTTCGTAATCCAAGTTCCTCTCCTTTTCGATCACGCTTTGGTATACGCGACCAGTAGTCATATAATGTAGCCGGGAAAGCTCTACGCCCAGAAAACGCTCATAATTACCCATATCTTGATCTGTTTCATCCCCATCAGCCAAAACAAAACACTCTCCATGCTCAGTAGGGTTCATCGTACCAGCATCGACGTTTATATACGGATCCACCTTGATTGCAGTAACACTTAACCCACGAGATTGCATGATCCGACCAATGGATGAGGTCGTCACACCCTTTCCCACACCGCTCATCACACCCCCTACGACAAAAATATACTTTTTCTTCGTTTTTTTCTTTTTTGGCATCAATGGTATAACTAAATATTACGAACGGCAGTCAAAAAGTCAAAATAAAAGACAAAAAGTCACTCTTTCAAGTGACCCCCTTCATTTTTTGTAAACTAGCCATCTTGCTAGACAATACGATTCACTACAACGATTCTACTTCTACCATTACTTTGGCTGTTGATCCAAAGCCTGAATCCACAATAATTTCCTTGGTTCCAATTTCTTTGATTTGTCCATCAAAAGAAATATTCTTCTCTACGACAACTACATTATACTGTTTCTCAATCGCCTGCGCAAGCTCTGTAGATGTGACTGCACCAAAAAGCTTTGTCCCATTAGATTTCGCACGTAGCTTTATAGTTGATCCTTTCAGCTTCGCAATATCCTCATTAGCCTGTACTTCCCGTTTTTTAAGATCAGCAACTTTATCAGCTTTCTTAGCTGCTAATTGTTTAATTGCTCCCGGCGTCGCGATTTCTGCCTTTCCAGAAGGAATCAAGGCGCTGGTAGCATAACCGTCAGAAACATCTACAATATCACCTTTTGTCCCAAGTTTTTTTACATCATTCTTCAAAAGTACTTTCATAGAAATACTATTTATCATTAACCTTACTAGAATAACGAAATTTACCCAGTAGTGCAACTCAAATCAAAAAGTTTCTAATCCGAAATCCCCTTTTGAAAGAATTGAAGGATTAGTAGAAGGCTTTGTGCCTACAGACGAACTATGATCAAGGCTAGCTACTCTTCACATGCTGTTTAGTTAAAATTTTATCATCGCCACTTAGTGTGTAATGAAGACAAACTAGGGCGAACAATGGTATATAGTCTTTTTTAAAGTTACAATTCTCAATTTCATCAAAAATATTAAGTGAAATGTCAGATCCAAGCAAGGCACTCTCATGAAAATATTTTGATCTTGTTTTATATAAACCATCGGGATCAAGATGATTTTTATAATTGTATTTATTGATAATTTTCTGCAGCCCATCTTCAACATTAAATCCAATTCCCCTATTATTTTTCTTAAAAATGTCTGTGTTGCATCTTTCGCAATTTACTTTTTCTGCTCCCTCCATGAATATTCCTTCTATTGAGCCTATAAAATTACTCAATGAATTAGTAAGATTATTTCTATCATCAGCTACTGAATTTAAATAATAACTCCTTAGACATTCCGAGAATCTATGAATAGAAGCTTTCTTGATAGCACTAACCTGATCAAATCTATTCGGATTATCTAAAAAAGATACTATTGCTTCAGGCACACTAAAATCTGTTAATGACTCTATACACAAATTATCTCTGTACTCATTCGTTAGATCTGTAACATAAGGCACAGACAATGTTTCAGATTCAATCCTTCTCTTAGAATATTTTATGTAAGTAACCGGTCGCGCAAAAACTGTTGAAAAAAAACTAGCCAATAAATTTCCATATTCATCCCTGCAAGGATTTTTATTTGCATTTCTTATACTAGCACTACTCGCATAAAACATATTTGGATATTCTAACTCAATCTCGAAATTATATATCTCAAATAGTCCCACGCCATGATTACTTTCTGTATTATTGTCCATGTAACTCTTGTAATGCTGCATGACAAACAATTCTTTACTCTTGCTATTTCCCCTACAGTCAATAGGTTTTATGTGCCAATTTTGAGCACTGTAACTCACGAGACGTTCCCTATTTTGCTTTCCTACAATGGAGAACACGAAATGGTCTTTTGTTACCTTTGGTTGTTTAATATAGCTGATCATTTGAGATAATTCCTTTAAAGCGTGGCAATCATCACTATTAGCATATATTGTAAATTTTCTTTGCTTTCCCTCTTTATTATTTTCTTTTATTGCTAGATATTTATTGCTATTATCATAATCTACAAAATAGTGTATTTTTTTCCCACTTTGTGATATCAAATTTGGTCCAAGCAAGCCAATGATATCTGTTTTATAGTAATTTATAAAATCCAACACTTGAGATTCATCAAAGTTCTCTTTAACTTTTGAAGTCTCGAAATTAATCTTTATTTCCTCCATAAGGTTGTTAATTCTACCTGAAGAACTTTTTCTTTTACTCATGTATTTGATTAATTTTCTTTTTCATTCTCGAAGCTTTTCAATAACC
>CALHMM010000002.1 GCA_938034715.1 Minisyncoccota bacterium | reverse complement strand
CCAACAAAAAAATCGGCCACCCAGGTCGACTAATTAGAAGTATAGCAGAAAAAGAGATGAAAGTCAATGTCTTGAAGTACGAAATAAATTTATACAATCAAATCAGGAATGAAATGAAATGAATCTTTGGACATGAGGTGTCATATAAGCGACATCAGAAAAAATATTTCAAGCACTATAACAAAAGCTGTGACTACTTTGATTTATGCCCCGCTCCTGTATTAGTAGTCATATCATATCTATACAATTTCCCATCCCCCATTTGGGAGTGTCGTAATCCGACCTGGTATTTCAAACCCTGCAGCCAGCTGGTGTCCTCCACCTCCAAATTTATGCGCGATCTCTGAAACGTCTATCATTGCACCTTTTTGCGCGCGGAGGCTTGCCTTTATTAAATTATGTCCTGTCTGAAAGATAATTATCGCCGCCTTCACGGACGGGGCATTTGTAAGGATTGTTGCTACTTCCTTAACTTCTTCACCTGTTGGCTGTCGCTTGATGGTATCCTCGGATGTGAGAATCGTAGTAACTATTCCAGACTCTTCAAAAAACCTGGCTCTCTCTAAGGCTCTTCCCCACAAGTTAAGGGTGTCAATTCTTTGATTTGCAAAGGACTCTCGCACGATGTGACCAACAGATGCGCCTTTACTTACAAGATTAGCAGAGACCTCAAGCACTCGTTGAGAGGTGTTTGCATGTTGGAACACCCCAGTGTCACCAATAATACCTGTTAGAAGACTAGTTGCTATCTGTTGGTCTATGATCCCGTGATCGTAAACAAAGAATCGATAAAGTAGCTCCGTCGTAGAGGCGTAGAGTGGATCTATAAGTGATATATCAGTTTCTAGTGAGATGTCATGGTGGTGATCAAAAGCAAGAGTAACGCAGTCATCTGACAACTGAGCAACAACTTGAGCAAAGCCGCGATCAACGCTATCACACCCTATAGCAACGTCATATGATCTCAGATCATCTTTCAAATCTTCAGGCGACACAAAAACATGATCTCCAAGAACACTCTTCAAGAAATCTGGGAAAGGACTAAAGCATCCAAGCGTTACTACACAGTTATAATTTCTCTCTAGATAAAGCTTCAATGCCACAACACTACCAGCAGCATCAGGGTCAGGCCTCGTATGTGCGATGATCAAAACTCTCTTGGCATGTTCAAATACGTATTGTACCTGCCTAAACTCGTTCTTGAAGGTTTTCTGCATAACTGTTTTCATTTTGTATTCAGGTCTTTCAAATAAATCTGCACGTCACCCAGCGCACCCTTTGTCATTCGACAATGCAAGATCGATCTCTTCAACTTCCAGGCCACTCTTATCCAAGACAAAGGAAATCACTGGAAGGATCTTCAAATGCAATCTTTTGTGGAGAATCTTTTGTATAACATATTTTTCATGTAGGAGAGTTTTCATGATGTAGTCCGTTTCAGAAGACGGAAAGGGCTGGATATAGATCTTTGCGTCACTGAGGTCATCAGAAGTTCTAACGCGAGAAATAGTTGCAAAGACTCCCGGCTTGAAGTCTATCTCACTCAATATAAGTGATCCAACTTCATGCGAGATCAGAGAATTAATTTTACGTATACGATCATTCATAGTTCTGTAATAATAGTAGACGGGTGTGCTCTTGGCAGGAATCGAACCTGCATCTAAGACTTAGGAGGTCCTTGTTTTATCCATTAAACTACAAAAGCCATAGATTACAACACTTATTAGATAATATGTCAAACAGTTGTACATCTGTATACAATATAGCACTAATGTAGCACTTCGACCATACCATACAATAACGTTTTATGATTGTTTTGTCAAGGGCTGTCAGTTGCTCTCACGCCGAAATCCTTATCATTCCACATGGAACATTACGGTAAATACTTGGTGTAACCATTATACGCGATAAGGTAAACCACGGTGATTAAATTTTGTTCCACGTAGAACAATAGACAATACTCATGTATAATGTAGAAAACGAAAATTGTTCCACGTAGAACAGTATTTGAGAAGTAAGTATGTATTGCGGAGTTTCTAAACTCTAATCCCAAAAAATATATGTTCCACGTGGAACATATTTCAAATAATTATAAAGTCACAATATCTGAAAATGTTCCACGTAGAACAAAAAACCATAACAGAAGATAAAAAACCAAAGTACGAACAAAATGTTCTACATAGAACAAGACAATTCAGAAATTGAATGTAAAAAAAATGTTCCACGTGGAACATGTTGGACGAGAAAATATAATGTAATCAGAAAGGCGCAGGATTTGAAAAAAATGTTCCACGTAGAACAGTATAGGAGAAACGCGAGCGAGATGTTCCACGTAGAACATCTTTCAGAAAAACATACAAAAGGAAAATTTTGATGTTCCACGTAGAACAAAAATGACTTCTGTAG
Source organism: Minisyncoccota bacterium (assembly GCA_938034715.1). Classification (GTDB taxonomy): domain Bacteria; phylum Patescibacteriota; class Minisyncoccia; order Moranbacterales; genus JAHDCW01. The sequence continues at coordinate 758 of CALHMM010000002.1, read as the reverse complement.
CTTTTGAGAGATATACAAACTACATCTATATTATAACACATAAAACTAGCATTGTCAAATATCGAAAGATATTGTACAAGTAGACATATACCGAATACAGAAAATTATGCTATAATACTGAAAAAGAAACATACAAAAATGATGCCAAAAATACTGTCATACAATCTATTAACTTTTCTCTGCTTTGCGTTAATCTTAATTGCCTCATTGAGTATATACTCAAGTGCTCAAAATCAAGAAACCAAAAATATATTTGAAGATGCCGACGGGGATGGGCTCAGTAATGGTGAAGAGAAGTCGCTCGGCACAGATCCAAATGTTGCTGATACTGATGATGATGGATATTCAGATGGTGTTGAAATAGAAACAGGGTATGATCCACTAAAGCCAGCGCCAGGTGACAGACTAATCACAGATGACGCTAGTGAGTTAAATTCTGATAAGCAACTAGATGGAAGGGGTGGTCTAGAGGCAGAGCTCACAAATGAATTCTCAGGTGTTCTTCAAGAGTATGTCACTACCGCAGGCCAAAATGGTCAAGAGTTTATCAATCAGGAAGACTTGGACTTAGAAGTAGCAGCCTTCATGGATCAAAAAATTGACGCAATAGAAATTCCCCAAATTGACGAATCACGCATAAACATCAAGGAGCAAGATTACGCAAATTTAAACGAGCAAGAAAGAGAACAAAGAATAACTACGGATACGATCAACTACGCAACCGCCTTCATATTTATATTTGAAAACGGATTTCCAGA
>CALHMM010000001.1 GCA_938034715.1 Minisyncoccota bacterium | reverse complement strand
CCCGTATCCGCTACCCTGCGCCTGAACTGTAGAAGCAACCGTGCTACCAGATAGAACAACCGCAAGAGCAAATGCTGGTGCAAAGATCGCACCAAAAAATGTCTTTTTCCCCTTCATAACTATGTTCTTTAACTATTTATTATCCTAGCGAGTTTCCATTATACTACCATCTAGCAATCTATGCAAACACCCCATAATCCTTACCCACACAATATCCACAGCTCCTAAAGAGCCTCTTTGAGTCCAGTAAACATCACACCCTCAGTAGACTCATCCTGAATTGATACCACACCGATCACCTCTCCATCTATACTAAACAGTGGCGTCCCTGGCGCAAGCGATTCAGGAATTGCTGTAGTGATGACGCTTTCTCCATCTACTACTTGCACGTCACGGACCACACTTGCAGCAATCTGCAGATCCATTGTCCCACCAAGTGCTACAACAGGAGCTCCTACTTCCACTTCATTAGTTACAGCATCCGCAACACGTACATTTTGCGCTGTAATAACAAAGCTACTCAATGTACCCTCACTTTCTATAGTGCTGACAGGGAAAACACCCTTTTGACCAGGGATCTGCACAGCGTAGTCTGTTCCCACCTCCAAAACGTCTGCACTAACCACACGAACCACATCATCATCACCAACAGCAGTCATCACACCACGCGCGACAAATGTTTGCTCCAGCAGCGCACTAATCTCACGCCCAGACAATGTCTCATCGATCTCACCCAGCGCATGAATCGTTACAGTAGAAGGTGTTGCAGCACTCACTGCACCAGTAATCTTCTGAGCATCCGTTAGTTCAGGAGCTTTCTCAGGAGCAATGCCCTGTGTAAATCGATCACCTACTTTGTCAGCAGTAGAGATGACTACTTCTGGAGCCTGTCCGATATATGCCAAAACAAATGTCGTCACAAGTGCACCCAGCACAAGCCCGCCAATTACAAGTAAAATTGTTTTCATAAAATACTATTAAAAAAATACCATACATGAGTATAGCAAAAGTAAGTAAGATTGTCCATCAATAAGCATAAAGCAAAATTCTCACCCTACCCTTTCTGCTTATCGATAAATCGATACACAATCTTTGCCTTACCACACCACTGCTCGATAGAACGCTCTACAGCAAGCAAAGAATTTTTCTCGCTACCATAAATACGCAAATCCTGAACGATTCCCCTCTCTACTACACGCACCAGGAGACTGCCACTTTCCCGCGCCACTTTAATACTACGGACCTTTGTTTTTTTGACTGCGATGTGGCCTGGAGACATGCGATCAACTGTTTCAAGTTTCTCGCAGTATTTCATCAAATCAAAAGCAAGGGGAATCACACTGCTATGATCACCAGATATACGCTTACCTGCTATGTGTTTTCGTTGCATGTATTTAGTAAAATAATTTCACAAGAAAAAGTTAACAAAGCCAGAGAATTACAACGCAAAAACGCTTATACCTTCACCTTCATAAATAACCTTCAGATTATCACTGGCCAAAAAAGGATAATTATAAACATCCCGACCCACAAGATCCGAAGTAAAAACAACATGCGTCACACCACCACGCTGTAAGCCATCGATAACGACATCAACCGACGACACCTGATCATCATTTGACGTAACCAAAGAATCAACTAATTCATAACTTTCATACGTCCGTGAATAATCAGTACCGACATTATCGACTGCTGTGTTTTGACCACTGATCACCTGACAAGGGAAAAAACGTCGCGACACGTTTGCACTAAGTGCCTGCCCATTATGTGACAACCGATAATACTGATGCCAAGGCAAAAACACGACATGACACGACTCTTCTCTTTCCACCGAAAGCAAAACATCCCGCGCCTCATACCATGACACAGGATAATCAGAAACCTGCACTTGTGAAGCTAACCCAAACAGCATATACGGCGTAATGACAAGAGGAACTGACAAAATAATGACATGCATTGCGCTTTGCAAAAGTTCTGGCAGTCTATGCATCAAGTAGAGGAACCGATCAAATCCATAGCCAGCAAAGATTGCCACCGCGATGACTAAAACACCAGACCATTTCTGCGAGTCACGAAAACCACTCCACATCGGTACATGTTCAAACAGCCAGATATTTATCCCATACAATGACGTCGCACTAACACCAAGAGAAAAACAAAAAGCAATCAGATAACACACCACGAGAAATCCCGCTCTAAAATGTGACATTGATTTCGTCATCATCGTCCGAGAACCGCGATATCTCAGACGCACAAACAAGCCGACAAATGCAAGTACATATAGTACACCAATGCCCCATAAGAAGACTGCTGTCTGCGATACAATCGAGAAGTCCTCAGACCAAGCACGATCCTCCAACCAAAAACCATGAAATAGTGCAGTGTTTACAATAGGCCCCCACCGCTGTTCTCCTACACTGGCAAATGCTTCCCAATGCGCAGATGAAAAACCGAGACTACTCCCACGAGCATTGTCAGTCATACCGCTCAAGAAAAATGGGACAATCCAGTACAAACTAATCACAGCAAACACCGCAAAAGCTCTTGCAAAACGCAATATGAAATCTCGACGCGACCCAGCCAGATCAGGTACAAACAAAACTTTACCCACAAACCACACTCCAGTAATAAGGCATCCGATCACCAGAAAATGTAGCGAAAACATCCCGCACAAAACAAGCGTCCCAAAAATATGTTTGTAGCGAACAGATGAGCGAAGCAAAAAAACAATCAATGCATACACAAACAAATATCCAACCACAACGCGCCATTGACCAGCCAAAAGCCTTTCATACACAAAAGGATTAATAGCAATCAAAAACGCCACAAAAAGTCGGGGAGTGAGATCCTTAAACAAACTCAATCGTAGCGGCACAAAAAGCAAGAAAAATCCTACAGCCACAAGTGTCACTTTCTGTACCAACCATCCAGGCAAAACACTCCCCAAAACATAAAGCAAAGCATTCACAGGAACGTTGGCCATCTCATCGACACTAGAATAAGAAAAAAGCGGCACTGGCCCAGCAATCCAATCAAGCAAAAGGACATACCCAGGCGCAAGAAGATGCCACAAAAAAATCACGACAAAAGCCGCTGATAGCAACACATACTTTTGCAATAATGAAAATTGACGCATATCAGATAAAACTACTTGCGATTAATATATTCCCAGATCTGTACGACCACACCGATCACCAGAAAGAGATACGCCCACACAGCGACAGTCTCTGCCCACGCTTCCCCACGATCAAACCCCATACTTGCACTAACTAATAAAAGAGGAATGGCAACCAGACAAGCAAGTGCCAAACCAATCGCAAGACGAGAATCAATTCGCCAAATCAGCAACCCAAAGAAAAACAACCAAAATCCGATATCAATCGTCGTCAATGAAGTAAAGATAAAAAGTCCAATAGCAAGTACGAGTAAAAAACCAGCACCCACCGCACTACGCACTGGTGAAACTTTTTGTACAACTGTACCACGAGCATCATCTAACTGATGCTCCTCTAATCCTTTTTTATAAAGTGATCCAGCATGTTCTTGCACACTACCACGAAGTGATCCGAGATACCCTTGTAAAACTGATGTTTGCGGCAGATCAAAAAATGTCTCTTGTGACATCTCAGTTGCAGGTGTACGCCGCAGTGCAGCAGCTTGTGACTTGCGACGTACAGAGCTTTGCAGAGGGACTTCTTGGTGGACACTTTTACGTACACCTGAGACCATCCTCTTTTGACTACTTGCACGAACCTCCCTACTCTTTGCTACCATCGTATGCTCTTTTGCACGATGCGAAAGCTTATGTGACAAACGCCTTTTCTCCATTTCACTGCGCGCCAAAAGACGCGCCTTTCGCTCCTGTAAGCGCAATTCAAGACGTTTTACATTTTTATAATTTTTACCGACAATATCCATAATAACAAGTATACCTGACAAAATTTTGTAAGAAAAAAAGTGCCTGACCCCTAGCGATAAGGAGTCAGGCGAGTAAAACGCGAGAGCAAAATCAAGCGGCGCGCGCGCTCTCGAAATAGCTTCGCGAAATAATTGAAGCTTTCACGGCTGAAGCGCCAAATTTGTCATGGTACAATGCGTACCATTTCCAAATGTAGCTACGACAATCGATACCCCACTGCTCACGGCGAGGTAAGACCAGAGAGCCATGGCCACCTGAGGATACGGATAAATAAAATTCGTATTCCTCACTGTCACTAGTAACAATGTCGATCTGCAGTGTCGCGCTATTTTGCATGATGCCACTCGCGAGCATATTCATCACCTGCACAATATCAGCGTAGTGCGGTGATTTTGCA